>NZ_VHLC01000042.1:0-70174 GCF_006547355.1 Myxococcus sp. AB036A
GGCGATGGGCGCGGGCCAGCCGGGAGCGCGCTACCTCGCCTCGGCCGAGGCGCGATGGCGCTTTCTGGGCGGGAAGCTGTACGCGGTGGGGCAGGGGGGCACGCTGCTCTTCCCGACGACGGAAGGGACGCTGCGGCCAGGCGCCTTCGCTTCCGTGGGGCTGGGGGTGGACAATGCGCGCTGAGCGGCCTTGGTGCGGCGGGCTTGGCCTCGCGCTGGTGGTAGCCCTCCTGGCCTCCGGGTGCGCCTCGTTGCCGGCGAGGCCGGGCCAGGCGGGCCGTGGTGCGGCCCTGGCCTTCAGTCCCCTCTCCGTGCCCTCCCAGGCGGCGAGGAGCGCGACGACGGGTGTGTACCAGGGGGATGCGTCGGGCTCCGCGGATGGAACGCCAGAGCCGGCGCCGATGGGCTATCGGCGAGTGCCCACCGGCAATGCCGTCAACGGGAAGGGAGCGCGCGGCTCGGGCGGCGAGGGCGGCGCCTTCGTCTGTGGTGGCAAGGCCCTGCCTCCGGGCTGGCCCCGCCTGGCTTACAGCCGGGACGTGGTGGAGCCCTTCCTCGCGTGTGCCTCGCCCGCGGAGTTCGTGGCCATGCAGCGTGGGGTGGACATGGCCGCGCTGGTGCAGTCCCTCACGGCCTGGGACGCTGTCCGCCTGGGCGCCCTGGGGCCTCTGGACGAAGACGCCTCGGCCGCCCTCGGCCGCCAGCGCGCGGCCTTCATCGTCACGTCCGTCGAGAAGTACGGCGTGCCGTATGCCGAAGTGCTCGCCCTCTTCGTTCTGCACTCGGCCTTCGACGACGAGCTGCGCGAGGTGGTGCAGCGACTCGCCCGTGACAAGCAACTGGGCGCGACGCTGGGCGCGATGGCCGCTGTCCGCGAGGAGCTGAAGCGGCGGGGCCTGGCGCTGGAAGGCTTCTCGGAGCGGGGCGAGCAGGGGCGCGACGTGCTGCGCGGGCTGGGGCGCGCGGGCCGGGACATGCTCTCCAGCAGCTTGGTGAGTGGCGAGGCCCGGTACACGGAGCTCATGGCGATGCGTGGGCAGATGCCGCCGCCCTACCAAGCTGCCATCGACGAGGTGGAGAAGGCCCTGATGGAGAGGCACTACTCGCCGGGAAGCGTCTCGGCGGGTGTCTTCGACCACCTCACCTTCGGTGTGCCGGTGGGCTTCTACCACCTGGTGGCCGGGACGGGGCATGGGACGTACTCGCTGGCTCAGGGCAAGTACGAGCAGGCCACGCGCGAACTGGCGCCGGCCGCGCTGATGGTGGCGCTGTACGCCGGGGGCAAGGGCGCACGCGCCCTGGTGGAGTCCAACTCCGGTGGGCGGGCGAGTCTGCGGCGGCTCGCGGCATCGGAAGTTGAAGCGCTGAAGGCCGTCGTGAAGGAGCTGGAGGAGCTAGTCGGCCCCGACGCAATCCGCGAGGGCTTCGCCTTCATGCGGGGTAAACGCGAGGTCGCCCGCTTCGTTCTGACAGCGGGGCCTCCTGGCTTCGTCGCCATCGTTGAGGCCCGCGGAAACCCCGCGAAGGCTCAGGTGCTGCTGATGGAGTCGGCCAGCCGCGAGTCCGCTAAGCCCGTGGCCACAAGGGGCTCAGCCGGGAAGTGGTCCGACAACCTGGACCTCTTCGAGAAGAACGCCGAGGCGTCCGCTGCGGAGGCGCAGGCGGCAAGTCGGGAGACCTCCAAGGCTGCAACGACGAGAGGAGGGGCGCGTCGCGAGCCTGTCCAGTCGGCGGCGAGAAAAAAGCAGTTCGACAACCTGGACCTCTTCGCTCAGGACGCCAAGGTGGGCGCAACGGAGTCCGCGAGGGCCAAGCTGCTCCAGGCGGAGCTGGAGTCCTCGGGTCCACGGCTCCCGAAGGATGTGAAGCTGCTGAAGGAGCAGGCACCGAAGCTGGAGGAGCCACCGCCGGGAGTCGAGCAGGGGGCTCCGCGCTGGCAGGAGTACGTCGCCTATCGCAAGAGCCGGCTGAAGGAAATTCAGGACGGTGATGCCGTCAAGGGGCCCTTGCTGTGGGAGGGCTACAAGGGGATGCGTGACCACCACGCCCGGGGTATGGCGTTCGAGAGGAAGATGGTCGCGATCCTGGAGGAGGATGCGGCGAAGCCGCGGGCCGAGCGGAAATGGCTCAAGGACTTCGACGAGCCACAGATCGAGACCCACGTAGGAGTCTCGAAGGTGGACCTTCGCTATGCGGACGTGCTTGTCATCGAAAAGAGGACCACTCCGGGTCAGCCCTCGCGGGTGGAGACGTTCAGCTTCAAGAGTCGGAACTTGGCCGTTCTGGGCGAAGATGCGCTACCTGTGCAGGTGAGGACGGACGCCAGCAACGCCATGAAATACTACGGTGGAACGCTCAAGATTGTGCGGGACGGTATGCGCCAGCAGGCGGAGATAAAGCGAGTGCGCCTTGTCTATGAGGAGAAGGGCCTCCTGCCCGAGGATACTGGGCTGTTTACGCGCGCGGCGACCGACGCGCAAAAGAGGACTGGGGTGGAGGTGTTTTCTCAATGAAGACGCTGACGATCCACGATCTGAACAAGGCAGATTGTCTGCGCCTGTTTTATGATGGGGCATTTAATCCGAAGGATGGGGTGGAGTCCGAGGTGGCGCCATTCCTTGATGCTCTTGAGAAGTATGCAGATGGTTGGGCGCCAACGCTTGTTAAGGCGAAGCGGAGCCGAAAATACTCCCGAGACGCCGTGCTGCGCGCGATTGACGAACGACGCGACGCCTACGGATCGACCATTGGGCTATTTCGCTCAGAGAATCCCGGCGTGTCGTTGTCGCTTACTCTTGGACTTACGCAAACTGAACCCGACTTGAGCGTCAGTCTTCATGTTCAACCAATCTCATTTTTTGCACAGGAGGAGGCTAGCCGCGGTTTTGTGGCAATGGTTCGTGCCTGGGCCTCTCGGTACCCGTCTCATTATGCTGCGGCGCACAGTACGGCTGACTGGGGCCTTACCGATAGTCCTGCCTTCGGTCGTGACGATGAGACATGGAGGCGGGACGGGTTCGACAAGATTTATGAGCTGTTCTGGCTGAATGTCTTCGGCCCCAAGCTCGTGGAGAGCGTAGGCCGTGAGCGGATGCTCTCGACGCCTGCGCACCTCGTGGAGGAGCTACCCAACGGCTCCGTCCTCGTGGTGCTATGGCCGACTGCTGCCGAGTTCGCGAGTGAGGAGGCGCGTGTGGTGCAGGCCCGAGCCCACGTCCACCTGCGGCCGGACCTCGACTTCGACACGGTGCTATGCAAGTTGCGGGAGCGCAGCGCCGCGCTCGTACCCGTCGAGCCGCGCTTCCATCCTGACGTGGCGCCGTTCCTCTCTCGGCTGCCGGACGAGTTCGCCATCAGCGAGCGGCAACGGAAGATTGCCGAACTCAACGCCTTCCGACCGCCGGTGCCGGAGGAGTGGCTCCCTGTCGCTCATCCCTCGGACGTGGCGAATCCGGAGCGCGTCCTCGAGTCCTACGGCGACTTGTCCGAAGGCCTCGTGGCTGTGCTTCACACGGATGTGCCCTCCATCATGAAGGAGACGCCTGAGTCGCTGACGGACCTCGACTTCCACTTCTGGAAGACCCACTTCCCCGAGCGCTACACGCGCGACGTCCTCGACGGACACACGATACCGGCACTTGGAGCCTATCTGGGGGACGTGCTGGTGCGACGGTTGGGCGGGACGTGGGTGCTGCGGCAGAAGGTGGAAGAGTCCCAGGTGCGCGTGGGCAAGCGCGTCTGGCTGCCCTTCCTCCGGGCTCGCCGGTACATGCAGTCCCGCCAGTCGCTGCTGGACTACTCGCTCACGCAGTTCTTCAAGGAGGCGGAACGGTACCGGAGCTGACTTGAGTCGCAGCGCATGTGAGCAAAGTTTGAGCACCTAGGCCATTATTACCTGCACCTCGAATTCGGGCTTCACTGCCTCGCCGGCACGGGAGGTGCGCGGGGCCCTATTCGCTCACTCGCATTGCGCACTGCACGAAGTGGTACGAGTGTCGACAGGCCCCGCGCCGTCATGCCGCAGTTGTGGAGGGCACGGCGACGTCATGCTGCGGCAGGTGCTCCACGAGGCTGGCGAGCGGTTGGCCGAACGGCTGTATCCGATAATGCCTGCGCGAGCGTCGACACGAAGCCGTTCGGCTTTGGTGCGGCGTAGTTGCCTTTTGTTTTCTAATGATGAAGAATCATTTTCACTGAGGACGACCTCAGCCTGCGGGCCATCTATCGTCCGGGACGACCCGGCTCTTTGATCTAGGAGAGCCGAATGGCTTGGATTCTCTTGGTTGTTGCAGGTCTGCTGGAGGTCGTCTGGGCTTATACGATGAAGCTCTCGGACGGCTTCACACGCCTGAGCTATTCTTCCATCACCATCGTGGCCATGATCGCCAGCTTCGGGCTGCTCTCGCTCGCGATGAAATCCCTTCCCCTCGGCACGGCTACACGATCTGGACGGGGATCGGAGCCGTGGGCGCGTTCGTCCTCGGCATCTTTGTGTTGGGCGAGGTTGCCAGCCCGACGCGCATCCTCGCGACTGTCTTGATCGTGGGTGGCCTGATGCTGATGAAGCTCTCCTCTTAAGCTATCCCCGCTGAATTTGTTGTGACAGACGAGGAGCAAGCATGAACCCCAATACCTCTACCCTGGTGCAGCTCATGGTCCATAAGAAGTGGATGGACATGGGCTTGTACGAGGCGCTTCAGTCCCCGGTCTATGCGGACAAGCCCGATGCAGTGGAGCATGCGCTCTACTGGCTGAACCACATCCACATCGTGGATCAGATATTCAAGTCCCACATGCTGGGGGAGCCTCACGGCTTTACCTCGACGGAGAGCAGCTCCTTTCCTCCGCTGCCGCAATTGCGCCGCGCAGCCGAAGCACTCGACGAGTGGCTGATCCGATACGCCCGGGACTTGGACGACACGGCCGCCGCCGAAGAAATCGACTTCGTCTTCACCGACGGCGACAAGGGCCGCATGAGCCGAACGCAGATGCTGATGCACCTGGCCAGCCATGGCCTCTATCACCTCGGCGTCACGACCCACGAACTGTCCCGTCAAGGCCTGCCCACGCCGCCCCTCTTGCTGACAACCTATCTGGGCCAGGAGGTGGCAGGGAAAGCAAGCAAGGCGCCCCCACCGTGACCTGGCGGAAAAGAGGCCGAGGTGCCTGAGGGGCACGTCATCCACGGCATTGCTGCAGCCCTCACCGGACTCTTGCGCGGCCAGGTCGTCCACGCCTCGTCGCCGCAAGGGCGGTTCAGCAGCGGGGCTGCCTTGCTCGATGGCTGCACGTTCACGGGAGCGATCGCCCACGGCAAGCACCTTTTCGCTTCCTTCGATCCGGGTGCCCAAGCGCCGCATATCCTCCACGTTCATCTCGGCCTCTACGGAGTCTGGAGCTTCGCGCTCGCAGCGGAGCATCCTTTGGCCCCACATCGCAATCCCCTGCTGACAGCCGCAGGTGAGGGGAAGCAGCCCCAGGTGATCGGAGATGCCGCCCGCTTCGCCGTACCGGCTCCACGAGGGGCGGTTCGCCTCCGACTGGTCGGAAAACAAGCGGCTGCGGACCTCAACGGGCCATCGCGATGCGAGGTGCTGACCGCTGCCGAGGTCGATGTGTTGCGCGCCCGCCTCGGCCCAGATCCGCTGCTCGGGGATTCTGATCCCGACGCCTTCATTCAGGCTGTCCGGTCGTCCCGACGGGCGATTGGAGAGCTGCTCATGGATCAAAGTGTCATTTCCGGGGTCGGCAACATCTATCGGGCCGAGTTGCTTTTTCGGCACCGCATCCATCCGGCGACACCCGGCCAACGGGTGAGCGTCCGCAAACTTCAGCAACTCTGGTCGGATGCCGTCGTCCTGTTGGCGGACGGAAAACGCTTGGGCGTGATCGTCACGACCGATGAAGGCCACCTCAATGAGCCACCGACAGGCTGGACGAAGCTTGCCGAGCGCGCCCCCAATGAAGAAGCTGATTTGCGCTGGTATGCCTACCGGCGCAGCGGCCGCCCGTGCCATCGATGCGGGAACCTCATCGCCACCTCGATCTTGGCGAGCCGCACTGTGTTCTGGTGCTCCCGATGTCAGCGCGCACCAAGCCACTAGCGTACTGATTCGGATGTTGCTCTGTCCCCCCCTGTCGCTCGGCCTTCTTGGCGTCAGGCGGCGAGACGATCTCCCCGCCGCTCAGCGAGCCGTCCGACGCCACCTGTCGGGTGCATCCGCTCTTGGTGGTGATGTGTGCGTCCCGGTGGTCGGTCGAGATGGTGCCGCCCACCACGCTGTGGATGGCCTGGGCCAGCTTCATCCGGCTCAGGCACTTATAGGCCTGCCAACGCCCCTCGAATTTCGACCGCGTTCACGCGCTCGCTGCGTCCTCCTTGGCAAAGAGTGCGGCGACAGATACGCACTGTCGTTGACGGAGTTGCCCTGGCAGCAGAGGAACAGGAACGGTGAGAAACCCGTGGTGCCGCCGCCCAGGCCGCGCTGCACGACGCCTCGAATCGAGCCGCCCTTGGCCGTCGGCGCGAAGCTCGCGAGGTTGGCGAAGAGGCCCACCGCTCGTTCGACCGCCGCGAGCGAGTTGAATGCGTAGAGGAAGCTGCCACCGCCCGGTGGGCGCGCGATGCCCACCGTGACAGGAGCCGCAGCGCTCCTCTTCCTTTTTGCTCTCGCCTTTCCCCTTCGCCACTATCCGAATCCTCGTGTGTGCTGAGCTGACGACTGCGACGACAACCACCGCGAGCGCGTCGCCGAAGCAGCGCGATGACCTCCGGTGCAGTCTGAGTTGCCATGACAGACGTGGGTGGATACATTTCTCGCTGCTCAGTTCGAGCCCTGACGAGGCCGACCCGTACCAGGTAGGAACGACGGGCCGTGGAGGAGATCCACTTGGCTTGGTTGGTTCTGAGCGTCGCAGGGGCTTTTGAAGTCGCCTGGCAGCTTGGCTTCAAGTACCGCACGGCTTTACGCGGCCGGCGCCGAGCGTCATTCCGAGCACTGCCATCGTTGCGAGCATGGCCCCGCTCGTGCGCTCCACGCGCAGGCTGCCCATCGGCACCGCGTACACGGTCCGGGGTGGAATCGGCGGCGCCGCTATCGGTGCCGTCCTCTTCGAAGAAACGGTGCTGTCGCTTCGCAGCGTCTTCGTAGCGCTCCTGGTGTTGTCGACAATCAACTTGAAGCAGCTGTCCACCGCATCGCTACACCGTGCCTCTGGCTGGCCGACCTCGTGCTCACGCGGGTCAAAGGTCGCCCCTCGGGTGCTCGGCGGGGGCTGCACGGAAAGAGTCTCATGGTGAACGAGAAGAAGACCGCCCCCAAAGACCTATCGGCCGCCTCCCTGCTTGTCGTTTCTGGACGTGACGGGCGCCCTGGCTCGCCGCTGAACCGACCACTGGTGCCAGCGTCGAACTTCATCCTCGGCACGGAGCGCGCCTACTCGCGGGACGACGGCACGCCGACATGGGAGGCGCTGGAGGAGATCGTCGGACTCCTCGAAGGGGGGCACACCGTCGCATTCTCGTCGGGCATGGCCGGTGTTGCCGCCGTCTTCGACCAACTGCGCGTCGGCTCGAAGGTGTTGCTCCCCGACGACTGTTACCAGGGGGTGGTGGGGCTCGCAGAGCTCGGGAACCAGAAGGGCATGTGGAGCCTCCAGCGGTTGGCAGTGGACGACACGGAAGGGTGGGTGCGGGCGTGCGTTGATGCGGATCTCATCTGGCTGGAGTCCCCATCGAACCCCCTCCTTACGGTGGCCGACGTGCGCGCCATCTGCTCGGCCGCGCGAAAGCCGACATCGCTCTTGGCTGTCGACAACACGTTCGCGACCTCGCTCAATCAACGGCCACTGGACCTCGGTGCGGACTTCTCGTTTCAGTCGGCGACCAAGTTCATCGGTGGGCACTCGGACCTGCTTGCTGGCGTGGTCACCGTGCGACGTGAGGACCTGCGCGCAGCGTTGCGATGCTCTCGCGAGCTGAGCGGAGCGACCCCGGGGGCGCTCGAGGCGTTCCTCGCAGTGCGCGGCGCTCGCACGATGGCGCTCCGGCTTGAGCGCGCTCAGGCCAACGCGATGAGCCTCGCAGAGCGGCTGGCTGCGCACCCACGCGTCGGACGCGTTCGTTACCCGGGGCTGAGCAGCCACCCGACTCACGCAATCGCGCGCGACCAACTGCGTGGCTTCGGAACTATCATCTCCTTCGACGTTCGAGGCGACGCTGCAGCCGCGGACGCCGTGTGCTCACGCCTCGGGCTTATTCACCATGCCACGAGTCTGGGGGCGGTCGAGTCGACGATTGAACGCCGCGCCGCCATCCCCGGCCAAGAGCATTTGCCGCCGTCGCTGCTGCGGCTGAGCGTCGGCATCGAGAACGTCGACGAGCTTTGGGCTGATCTCGAAGCTGCACTGAGGGATTGAAGGAAACCAAGTCATGCACCCAACCTCAGTTTTTCACTGGAAGGACCGCGCCGAGATGCTTGCGTTCGTGCGCGCTCGAAGTTTTGCGACGTTGGTTGATGAATCGCTGCGGGTGGCGCAGGTCCCGTTCATCGTCGACGAGGCCGCGAGTCGTCTGCTTTGCCACTTCTCACGCGGCAACCCGATGTCGCGGGCGTTGCCGATGCGAGTCGTCGCAGTGGTCAACGGGGCTGACGCCTACGTGAGCCCGGACTGGTACAAGAGCCACGAGCAAGTTCCGACGTGGGATTACGAGAGCGTCGAGATCGTCGGTTTGCTCACGCCCGTCGATGACACGCTCCTGCGCGATTTCCTCGCCGAGTTGAGCGCGGAGCACGAAGGACGCATCCTGGACAAGGCTCCGTGGACGATGGACAAGCTGCTCCCTGCGACGCTGGACAAGATGCTCAAGGGCATCATCGGAGCGGCACTCTCAATTGAGTCTATTCGCGGCACCCGGAAGCTCTCACAGAACAAATCCGACGACGACATCGACGGTGTCATCGCCGCCCTGAAGCGGAGCCCGTCGCAGCACGATCACGATGTCGCGGCGCGAATGGCACTGGTGCGGCGTCGCCCCACATAACCTTCGAACGAAGCTCCGACATGGGCGCGGCTCACGGGCAATTCCTCGCGGGCGGAAGTGCAGCCTCACCGCCGCAGATCAGCAGGCCGTCGTGGGGCGGTCGCGGCGAACTGCTGCGCGGGCCGCTGGACGGCTCTGCACATGAGCGGGCGAGGGCGGGCGCGCCGCGGAATCTTGGCGATCTCGGATGCTCTTGGGGTGTTCTGGACCGGAGTGGCGACCACCCTGCGTGGCGGTCGAACACCCCTCGTGAAACGGCAGCGGAGGCGGCTGATCCGGGGCTTCCGAAAGGGCCTTCACTTTGAGTGCTGATGGGGAGGGCTCTCCCCGACCTTGCGCCGCCCTCTCCGGGACCAGCAATGCAGGTAAGAGACGTAACCAGAAACCAGAGAGAGACGCCCTCCCAGAAACCTCAGAGCGGAAAGAGCGGGTCTCCGGGGGAATGTTGTTAACCACCGCCCCAAAAGTTAACAGCACTTGTTAACCGCTCTCGGCCTCTCTCTCCCCAAAACGGGCGAAAGAGCGCTCCAGAGAGCCCAATTGGCAGCGGAGGAAAGGGGGCATCTCGCTCTGCGGGGTAGAGAGCTGAGAGCGCCCTCTTCAGCACAGTGAGCCAAAATCCCTTGGAATTCAGCGGCTTAAGCACGAAGGCCCCGCGATTTTCATCGCGAGGCCCATGTAAAACAAAAGGGCCCTACCGGTTGGTAGGGCCCTTCGTTCAGCTCCCCGAATGAAGCCCTGCGCGAACTTGTTCTCGGCCTTCTCTCCAGAGACTGCGACGGAAAACACGAGGAACATCCGGGGGTTAGGTGAAGTCGGGAAAATTCGGGGTCCGATTGAGTGTCCGCGAACTTCGCGGCGACTGTTCCCGGATATCGCGGATTGGGTCTCGCGTCCAGAATCCCCAGAGTGAGATGATGTAGGATATCGGACCCGTGTGGCGCTTGAGGCCCGGGGCTTGTGCCCACCCCTTCCGCCGCTGACGGCTACCTCCCTCGGGGTACTGCCCTGCCCGCGCCTGACGCCTGTTGCCGAGGAGGAGCACCGATGCGGGTGGGGGTGACGCAGTGGCCGGATTTGGGGGCACACGAGGCCGGAGGGGACTGCCGCCAGTCGGTCGCCCCGACGGCAGTTGCCCGGGGCCCTCAGTGCTTCGCGCTCCGGACCCTCTTGTGGACCTGCTTCGTCTTCCGGTTGATTTCGCGCCGGTACCGCTCGCATTCTCTGTTCGACATGCCGAGGCGACGTGCCGCCTCGGCATAGCTGCCGTCCTTCTGGTGCTCCTCCCAGAGCGAGTACGCCTGGGGCGTGAGCTTCTTCTTCATGGCTGCACGGACTTGCTCAAGCTGTTCGGTTCGAGCGACGCGGTGAGCCGTAGGCAGCCCCGTGATGTCGCTCGGCTGAAGTTCGTTCGATGCCTCCTCGTTTTTCAACTCCGACATGCCGGTCTCAAACGGAATGAACTTGGCCGTCATTACGAGGCTGGGAAGCCGCGGCGGACGCATTCCGTATTCGTGCGAGCGGGGGGCCTCAGTCGGGTGACGCCTTGCCCGCAGGACGAAGTTGCGGAGCGTCCTGGCCGGATCCTGCGCGTTTTCCCATGGCTCCTCCACGAGGGCAGACCCGAGGCAGAAGCTCTCTCCCTGCCGGAGATCCAAGGACAGCGCGCTTCGGGCGAGCACCTCGACGGCGCCGATCTGCCTGACGCCTTCCGTAATGAGCTGAAGCGCCACCGTAAGGCGATGGGTCACTTCGGACAGGGGCTTCAGGCGGAGGCGGCAGTGGCTCGCCGCTTCCTGCCGTGAGCGTGTCTCTCAAGAGTGCGTTCATTGCCCACAGCGAGCCCGTGAACTGGAACGCCGCTTTTCAGACCGGGGAACGACGCGCCGTGCTCAGCGTTGTTGCTGACGGGGCGAGGCCGGTTGGCCCTGCTGCGGGGCGCCGCTTCCGCTCATGCAGCGCTGCATCCGTTCCGCCATGTGCCGGACGTCCTCGACCTGACTGGGGTTCTTTGCGGTGAGGTGCAGAGTGGCCCCTTCTTGCGTCTGCTCCATCTGCACGTCCGCCATTCCGCGCATGGGGCAGTTCATTCCCGCACCGCCCATTCCCTGGCCCATCATGCCGCTGCCCATCATCCCACAGGCGCAGCCTGGCTGTTGCCGTGTCGAGTCATCCGCCTGGCGTCCCGCGGACGGTGGCTGGGAAGCCCCTTGGGCTTCAGCAAGTGTGCCGATAAGAAGCCCCGTGGTGACGAGTAGTCCATATCCAAGCTTTCTCATGCTAATTCCTCCCGGAAATTGGCATTGTCCGCCTATAAGAAAACTCATGCCGGGGTCGGGAAATGGCCTGCTGCCCCTCCCGCCATGAAGCGGAGGCTGCCAGGGCATGGCTGTTCGTTTTCTCTCCGCGCTACGCGGCGCGGACTGGCGCGATGCCGTGCATTCCCTAGCGGCCGTACCACCGGGCCCTTCTTCCTCGTGGAATTCAGGGAAATTTTTGCCCCTCCCAGAGCCAAAGATGGCTGGGCAAATGGTCAGCTCAAGTAGGAAAGACGTTACAGGCCCGCCCAGCATCGGCGCCGCGATACGCTTCATCACGTTCGAGCCCGTGCGCCTGTGGCCCATGCGCATTGGCAAGCGGCAAGTCATGTCCGCCGCCACGGTCATCAGCTTGGGGCGGATGCGCTTGGATGCTCCCATCGATAATGGCTTCCGACAGCTCCCCTTTGGTTGAAATGCAGCCGCCCCTCCACCACCCTGCGGTAGGCGAGCGTGAGATAGAGCAGCATCCCCCCGTCTCTTCGTCCAGGCCCGCGAGAGCGATAAGGCCCACCCACACCGCCCCCCATCGCGGCGGGCCACCGAGGAGATGCTCTACCCGGTGACTTCCGCCTCGGCCAAGAACCGGCGTTTTCCTCGGCTCTGAATCGCTGCCGATGACCGGGGCGGACCGGTGGGATGGGCTGTTGGTTGCGCATCGCGCTCGTCGCGGAGGCGCGGAACTGCGCCCATCCTCACGGTAAGGAGCACCGGTGTGGCCTCGCTCGCCAGGTGTCGTTGTCGAGGGGGGATGCAAGGGAGCGTGCGGTAGGGGGCCCTGCCTCGCCGCCCGCTGCGACGAAAAGCTCGAGGTCCTGCCTTCCGCCTGGGTGGCGGCTGGGCGCTTAGCACCCAGTTTGAGCCTTTGAGCGTGCGGCTGAAGGGGCGCCACCCACCATGTGCCCGTTGCAGCCGGCGCGTCACGGCCAGGTTGCAGTGGTTAAGAGGATGGCGGACATTACGATATTCGAATATGGTGATGTCGTTATGTCGCTCGCTGCTGCTTCGCTAGATGTTCGTTCCGCCTCCCGGCTCTTCAAGGCACTGGGGGATGAGACTCGCCTACGCATCGTCGCTCTCCTAAGTCACGGAGAGTTGTGCGTCTGCCACTTGGAGTCAGCCTTGGGGCTGACCCAGTCCAACACCTCCCGGCAACTCGGCGTGCTCAAGAACGCTGGCGTTGTCGAGGCCCGCAAGGACGGGAGCTGGGTGTACTACCGACTGGCTCCGCAACTGGACGAGGTGTGCAAAGCCCAGCTCAAGGCGCTCGTGTCCGCTTTCACCGAGAGGGATGTCCTCCGAGAAGACGTCGAGCGCCTCCTCAAGTCCCGTGGCCCCAACGCCTGCAAGTAGACCCAAGAGCCTTCTCATGACAGCTACAACTGCTCCGGACAGCATCGTCAAGAAGCTCTCCGTCATCGACCGGTTCCTGCCGGTATGGATCTTCGCCGCCATGGGCCTGGGCATCGGCCTGGGACGGGCATTCCCGGACCTGGGCGCGAGGCTGGACACGGTGAAGCTGGACACTGTGTCCCTGCCCATCGCCATCGGCCTCTTGTGGATGATGTACCCAGTGCTTGCGAAAGTGCGCTACGGCGAGCTGGGCCGGTTACGCGCGCGGGGCAAGCTCTTCACCACGTCCCTGGTGCTCAACTGGGTTGTGGGACCGGTATTGATGTTCGCCCTGGCTTGGCTCTTCCTTCCGGACCTTCCGCACTACCGCAACGGGCTGGTGCTCATCGGACTGGCCCGCTGCATCGCCATGGT
The DNA here is from genome assembly GCF_006547355.1 of Myxococcus sp. AB036A. Classification (NCBI taxonomy): domain Bacteria; kingdom Pseudomonadati; phylum Myxococcota; class Myxococcia; order Myxococcales; family Myxococcaceae; genus Myxococcus; species Myxococcus sp. AB036A. The sequence continues at coordinate 13,129 of NZ_VHLC01000042.1, forward strand.
CCTCATCTGGAACATGCTCGCGTGCGGGAGCAATGAGGTTGCCGCCGTGCTGGTGGCGCTCAACTCGGTCTTCCAGATTCTCTTCTACTCAGTGCTCGGCTGGCTCTTCCTCACCGTCATTCCGGGCTGGCTCGGCGCGGATGTGGCGGCGTTCGACGTTTCCATGTGGAGCATCGCCAAGAGCGTGCTCATCTTCCTGGGGGTACCCCTGTTGGCTGGCGCGCTGACGCGCATCGGTCTCACTCGGCTCAAGGGAGAGGCATGGTACGAGCAGCGCTTCCTGCCGCGCTTGGGTCCTACCGCGCTCATTGGCCTGCTCTACACCATCGTCCTCATGTTCGCGATGCAGGGGGAGAAGATTACCCGCCTCCCGCTGGACGTGGTGCGCATCTCCATCCCACTGGCCGTCTACTTCGGCATCATGTTCACCAGCGCCTTCTTCCTCTCTCGGAAGCTGGGCTTCTCTTACGAAGAGACGGCGTCACTGTCCTTCACGGCGGCGGGCAACAACTTCGAGCTGGCCATCGCCGTGGCAGTGGGCGTGTTCGGCATGGCCTCGGGCGAAGCTCTTGCCGGCGTGGTCGGGCCGCTCATTGAGGTGCCCGCCCTCATTGCTCTCGTCTACCTGTCCCTCTGGCTCAAGCGCCGTCTCTTTCCAACCGCGGAAGGCGCCGTCATGCCGAGGCGGTTCGATGCGTCCTCACAGGAGTCGACACGATGAACACCGTCATCTTCGCGTGTGTCCACAACGCCGGTCGCTCGCAGATGGCGGCGGCCTTCTTCAACGCCCTGTCGGACCCAACCAAGGCGCGTGCCGTGTCTGCTGGCACCCAACCGGGAGTACGTGTTCACCCTGAAGTGCAGGCCGCAATGGCGGAGGTCGGCATCGACCTATCGGGCGCCAAGCCTCAGCGCCTCACGGATGAACTGGCCCAGGGCGCTCAGTGGCTCATCACCATGGGCTGTGGCGATGCCTGTCCGTACGTGCCGGGGTTGAAGCGCGGCGACTGGCCTCTGGAAGACCCGAAGGGCAAGTCGGTGGAGCGCGTACGCGAGATTCGCGACGACGTACGCGCCCGGGTGGTTGAACTCCTGACCACCGAAGGGTGGGCGCGATGATGCTCACCTTCCGGTCCGCCCGCCCCGCCGACCTCGGTGCAGTCGAAGCCCTCCTCGCTGCCGCAGACCTGCCGCGACAAGGAGTGGCCGACCACCTGCCTCACTTCCTCGTGGCAGAGCGCGAAGGCACGCTCGTGGCTGCAGCAGGGTTGGAGCTGTACGGGACGAGCGCCCTCCTTCGCTCCGTTGTCGTGAACGAAAGCCAGAAAGGGAAGGGCGTAGGGGCGGAGTTGGTCCAGCGGCTCGTTGAACGAGCCAGCGCAGATAGACTGGGAGCGTTGTTTCTCCTCACCACCACTGCTGCAGATTACTTTCCGCGCTTCGGCTTCGTTCGCATCGACCGTGCCTCTCTGCCCCCAGAGCTCCATGCATCCGAGGAACTCCGGGGAGCATGCCCGGCAAGCGCGGCCGTGATGCGCCGCCTCATGCCGCACCGGCCTTAGTCTCCGAACGCTCTCCGCGACCTGCTACTTGCCGTCGGAAGGAGGGCAGCAGATGGGGGCCAGTTCCCTCGCGCGGGAGAGGAGACCCTCGAACGCCGCGAGGAAGGACTGGCCGTCCACCTCGTAGATGCGATGCTTCCCTTCGCTGCGTGCGCGGACCACTCCGACGTCGTTCAGCACCTTGAGGTGGCGTGAAATGACAGAGCGGTCCTGGGGCAGATGCGCAGCAATGGCACCAACGTCCGCGGGACCGTAGCGAAGAAGCACCTTCAGCAGCTCCAGTCGAGCGGGCTCCGTGAGCGCACGCAGGAATGCCGAGTCCAGGAGGCTGATCAGCTCGTCAATACTGCGGGACCAAGCCTCCGTTGGACGTTTCGCTGCCATCAACTCGTTCTACCCCATGCCCGGGCCCAGCGGCACACCGGTGTCGCCGCCCACCGGCACCCCAGCCAGACGTGGATGGCTGCGGCCAGGATGGCGCCAGGCAGGAGGAACTCCACCGCTGAGCGGACAAGCTCGGGGTGCTCGCGCGCCGGGCCGCCAGTCGACCACAAGTCCCATGCTTCGCGCGGAATCGCAGCAAGCGCCAGGGCGAGTGCGCCAACGCGCAGCGTTGTGAGCACTACGTGGAGCGAGTACTCGAAGGAACTCAACCCACCGATGCCTGCCCTGCTATCGCGCTCGGAGAAGGTGTCGAAAAGCTCGACGACCTGGTCAGTGGCCACCAGCGCCAGGCCAACCCACAGCACTGCCCCCTGCGGCGGCGCGAGGAACAGCGTTGCGAGAATTGGCGGGAAGAGGAGGGCGCGGGCTGTGTGCAGCCAGTGCTCCCTCTGTGATTCCGGTCGTGCGTGGAGACGGTAGCGCCAGAGGTGCAGGTACACTCCGTCCACCGCCGAGGCGAGGGCGAACAGAAGAAGTAGGATGGTCGAGGCGAGGACGAGATTGGTGCTCATTGCTTCCTCCAGGACGCGTGCATCTAGGTGCACATGTGCACCTGGATGCACATGATGTCAAGACGACTTCGTCCGTGCAGGGAAGCCGAGTGCCGCAGGCTCGGGACGCACGGCTGGGCTTTTGGCACGCCGGGCACCCAACTCGGCTTGGCGCGCGCCATCTCCACCCGGCCGAAGCAAACGGAGTGAGTGGTCGGGAGGGGGCTAAACCAAATGTACCTCCGAGTTTCGGCATCGGGCAGAGCAGACTGTGCCTCAAGTTCAATGAGCTTGAGCGGCATGGGCCCTCCTTCACGTCCGGAGACGAAGAATACGTACTGCGCCAGAGAGGACGAGCACCGCGATGCCAAGGCCTACGAGGAGGTCGGGGTAGGGGGACTTGGTGAGAGCGACGAGGATTCCCGCCGCGATGACACCGAGGTTCGCCAGCACATCGTTAGTGGAGAAGATGTAGCTGGCCTTCATGTGGGCCCCGCCCTTTCGGTGACGGAAGATGAGCAGGAGGCACGTTACGTTGGCGGCGAGGGCGAGCGAGGCCACCCCCAGCATCCAGGTGGGCTCCGGCTCGCTGCCAAAGAGGAAGCGCCGTCCCACTTCGAAGAGGGCACCCAGTGCGAGCGCTATTTGCAGATAGCCACTGAGGTGCGCGGCGCGCAGCTTGTGTGCGGCCGTACGGCCCACCGCGTAGAGGCTGAGGCCGTACACCATTGCGTCGGCGAGCATGTCGAGGGAGTCCGCGAGGAGGCCCGTGGACTGGACGAGCCAGCCTGCGACGAGCTCGGCCACGAACATTAGCCCATTGATGGCCAGTAGCACCCAGAGCGTGCGGGCCTCCGTGCCCGCGTCCTCACCGGCCTCTGATATGCCCTCTTCTGCGGCCGCGCCTCCGTGCGTCTCGACAAGTTGGGCGCCGAGCCCGAGCGGTTCCAGGCGTCCTGTCACCTCGGATGCCGTGCCCTTCGCATGCCAGACGGTGAGGCGCCTCTCGGGCAAGTTGAAGGCGAGAGCGCGCACCATGGGCAGGCCTTCGAGAGTCATGCGCACGGTACTCTCCTCTGAGGGGCAGTCCATGCGGGGCACCTTGAATTCGCTCCTGTCGGTGGTGTCTGGAGGGTTGTTGTCATTTTTCATTGGGCATCGTCTCGATAGAAGAAGGGGAGAGGAGGCCGGGCGCCCCGGGGGGCAGCCGTGCGCCGTCCTCACATAAAGGGCAGCGCGGTACTCGTCACTGCGACAGTCCATCCATTCCGGCGCCTGAGGCGCGTGCCAGTTCCGCCCGGGCGCTGATGAACTCCTCCATCGCTTCGAGGTAGCCGCGCCGGGCTTCGAGGGCTGCCTGCCGGACGAGGAGCAGTTCGAGGAAGTCCACCTTCCCCGCGGCGTAAGCCTCGTTGATGAGTTGGAGGTTCTCCTGAGAGGCCTCCCGCACCTCACCGGCCAAGGCCGCCGCAGAGGCGCTCGCTGCGCTCAGGCGCGCTGCCGCCAACTGCACCTCCTGGCGCACGGAGCGCTCGGCAGCGCCCAACGCGGTCTCTGCTTGGGCAATCCTCGCTGTAGCCTCACCGCGGGCGGCCTGGTTGCGGTTGAAGATGGGGATATCGAAGGCGAGGACGCCCTGAAGTATTTGGTCGCCCTCCTCACGGCTGTAGCCCGCGCCGAGCCGCAAGGAGGGGAAGGCCGCACGTGTGGCGAGCTTCCGCTCGGCGCGCGCCGCTTCAAGTTCCTTGCGGGCTGCGATGAGCTCCGGCCTGCGGCTGGATGCCTGTTGCACCAGGGAGTCCAGGTAAGCAGTGTCAGGCGAGGGTGCTGGGGAAGGCAGTTCTCCCAAGAGGCGCAAGTCCTCCCCCGGGGGGAGGGCGAGCAGGGCGCGCACCACTGAGAGGGCCACTGACAGCTCCTGCGCTGCCCGTCGTGCTTCCGCCTGGGAGCGCCCCGCCTCGATGCGTGCGGCATTTACCTCGATGCGAGTGGCGTCCCCCGCCTCCAGGCGCGATTGGGCGGTGGTGAGCGATTGGGCTGCCAACTGGGCGGCTTCCTCGGAGAGAACGCGGCGCCGCTCGGCAACGAGGGCTCGCCCGAAAGCCTCACGCACCGCCGCAGCCACCTCTAGCCGGCGAGCTGAGAGTCGCGCCTGGGCGGCCTCCATAGCGGCCCTGGCGGCCGCGTTCCGCGCGCCCTGTTGGCCGGCAACCTCAAAGGACTGGGTGAGCTGCACGTTTACGTCCGTCGTCTCCTGTGTGCCCCGCCTAGGGCCAACGGCTGCGGACAGTTCCGGGTTGGCCTGGAGGAAGAGCGTGGCTTGCGCCAAGCGCGCCTGCGCGGCCTCAACCTCGGCATGCTGCAGTCGCACGTCCGCATTAGCTTGCAGGGCACGGGAGACGGCCTCCTCCTCAGTCATTCCCCTCTCGGCCGCACCCGCATGCGCTGGCAGCAGCAGCGCCAGGGCCCAAGCCCACCTCCGTATAGAGCGCAGCCTCATGACTCGCCCTCCGCCATGCGGAGGCGCTTGGGCAGTACGGCTTGGGCCTCCTCAGCCTCGTGTATGTCCACCCTGTCCCTGCCGGTGAGCCGCGCGAAGAGAGGGTAGAGGACAGGCAGCACGATAAGCGTGAGGAGGGTCGAGGAGATGATGCCGCCGATGACGACGGTGGCGAGCGGCCGCTGCACCTCGCTGCCGATACCCGTGGCGAGAGCCATAGGGACGAAGCCCAAGCCTGCGACTGCGCCTGTCATGAGGACGGGCCTCAGTCGTGAGAGTGCCGCTTCGCGCACCGCCTGATGCATGCCCTCACCCGCCTCCAACAGTTGACGGACGCGGGAGACGAACACCATGTCTCCCAGCATGGCGATGCCCGTGAGGGCGATGAAGCCCACGGCGGCGGAGATGGAGAATGGCAAGCCCCGGAGGAGGAGGGCAAGGACGCCGCCCACCATGGCGAAGGGGACGCCAGTGACGAGCGGCCGGAGGCTCTCGGCTACGTTACGGTAGGTGAGGTAGAGGAGCCCGAAGACAAGCGCGAGGGCCAGGGGCACCACGAGAAAGAGGCGCAGCCGGGCGCGCTCGAGGTTCTCAAATTGCCCGCCGAAGCGGAGGAAGTAGCCGGGGGGAAGCTCCACGCTCTTCTCGATGGCGGCCTGCGCTTCCTTGACGAAACCGCCCAAGTCGCGTCCTCGCACGTTTACCTGCACCACCACGCGCCTCTTGCCCCATTCGCGCTGAATGGTGGTGGGACCGGAGACAGTCTTCAGGGTGGCTAGGCGGCCGAGTGGTACCCTTTCACCGGAAGGGGCGGTGACGAGGACAGAGGACACCTTCTCCTCGTCACGGAACTCCTCCGAGAGGCGCACGGCCAAATCGAAGCGGCGCTCGCCTTCGCGCACCTCACCCACCTTGCGCACGCCCATGGCCTCCACGACGTCGAGCACCGCACGGGCCGGAATGCCGTAGCGGGAGATGGCTGCGCGGTCAACCTGCACCTCCAGCACCGGTTGACCTGTTACCTGCTCAAGGGTGACGTCGGCGGCGCCGGGAAGAGTACGCGCCACTCTCTCAATCTCTTGGGCCTTGGCTTTCAGCACGTCCAGGTCGTCCCCGAAGAGTTTGATGCCCAAGTCGCTCCGGACGCCGGCAATCATCTCGTTGACGCGCATCTCAATCGGCTGGAGGAAACTCATCCGCATGCCGGGCATGCCCTCGAGTTCTTCCTGCATAAGGTGCACGAGCTCCTCTTGCGTCCTGGCGCGCATCCAGTCCTCACGAGGCTTAAGGGTGACGAAAAGGTCGGACAGTTCGGGCCCCATCGGGTCGGTCGCCACCTCTGGGGTGCCAGTGCGCGTCCACACGCGTGCCACCTCGTCGGGAAATTTCTCAAGGAGAGCCTTCTCTAGTTGGCCGCCGTAGCGCGCCGACTCAGTGAGGGACACCTCGGCAAGTCGCACCGTGTTCACGACGATGGTGCCCTCCGACAGCTTCGGTACGAATTCGCTGCCCAACTGTGTAGCGGAAAGGGTCGTCACCAGGAGGATACCCAGCGCTCCACCGAGGACGGCCTTCGGATGCCCCGTTGCCCAGTCAAGAACGGGCGTGTAGACGCGCTTGAGCCACCGCACCAAGCGCGGCTCGTGGTGCGCTCCGTGAGCTCCCTTCTTCAGGGCGAAGGAGGCCAGTACGGGCATCACCGTCATGGACACCAGTACGCTGCCGAGCAGCGCGAAGATGACGGTGAGGGCCATGGGGCGGAACAGCTTTCCTTCCACACCCTCAAGGGCGAGGATGGGAAGGTAGACAACCATGATGATGAGCTCGCCGAAGAGAGTGGGCTTGCGCACCTCCACCGCGGCGTCGCGCACCACGTCGAGGATGCTGCGCCCCTTCGTGTCCTCAGCCAGGTGCTTCTCGGCGTTTTCCACCATGATGACGGACGAGTCGACGATAAGGCCGAAGTCGATGGCTCCGAGCGACATGAGCGTCCCGGCGATGCCGAAGCGCAGCATGGCGTTGGAGGCAAACAGCATGGAGAGTGGGATGGCGGAGGCTACGATGAGGCCAGCGCGCACGTTGCCCAGGAAGAGGAAGAGGACGGCGATGACGAGCAGCGCGCCCTCAAGAAGGCTCTTCTTCACCGTGTCCAGCACGTGGTCGACCAGTTCGGTGCGCTCGTAGACGGGCGTTACCTCCACGCCCTTAGGCAGACTCTTCTTCACCTCCTCAAGGCGCGTGGCGAGCGCCCGCGTCACGGTGTCGGAGTTTTCGCCCATCAGCATGAAGCCAAGGCCCAGCAGAGCCTCCCCTTTGCCGTCCGCCGTGACGACGGCGCGCCGCACCTCATGGCCCACCTCCACCCGGCCGATGTCACGCACCCTCACCGGAACACCTTGGTGGGCCGCCAGCACGACGTCCTCGATGGACTTGCCCCCCTCCAACACGCCTACACCAAGGACGAGACGGGCAGCACCGCCCCGCTCAAGGACGCCCCCGCCCACATTCGCGTTGTTGCGCTCAAGCGCTTCGTACACATCCCCGAGGGACAGGTCATACTTCTGCAGGCGGCGCGGCTCGACGACGACGTGCCACTGTTTCTCGTTGCCACCCCATGCATTTACCTCGGCGACGCCGGGGACGCTCCTCAGCTGGGGCGCAATCACCCAGTCATGCAACGTGCGCAGCTCCTCAAGGGACTGTCCCTCCCCCTTCACCAGGTAATGGAATACCTCGCCGAGGCCCGTGGCGACGGGCCCGAGTGAGGGCTTTTCGATGCCCTCGGGCACCTCGACGCGGCCCATGCGCTCGGCCACCTGCTGGCGTGCAAACCAGATGTCTGTCTCATCGGAGAAGCGCAGCGTCACCTGGGAGAGGCCGAACTTGGAGATGGAGCGCATCTCCTCCAGGTGCGGTAGGCCTGCGAGCGCCTGCTCAAGGGGGACGGTGAGTTGCCGCTCCACCTCGACGGGTGAGAGAGAGGGAGCCACCGTGTTGACCGTCACCTGTGTGGGCGTGGTGTCGGGGTAAGCGTCGAGCGGAAGGGCTCGGAAGGAGATGGTGCCTGCGATGATGAGGGCGAGCACGCCCAGGAGCACCATGAAGCGGTGGTGCAGGGACCAGTCGACGATGCGTGTCAGCATGTGCGTGCCCTTTTCAGTCGTCCACGCAGCCGGCGCCGATGGAGTCTTTGAGGATTTCTGTCTTGAGGAGAAAGGCGCCCGTGGTGACAACCTCCACACCAGCCGTCAGTCCATTGAAGACGGGCACGGCCTCACCGACGGGGGAGCCGAGCTCGACCGCGACGGGCTTGAAGACCCCAGGCCCCGTGCGTACGAAGGCGAGCTTTCGCCCCTCGGCTTCCTGAATGGCGTCGCGCGGCAGCAGGACGGCCTCCCTCTCGCCTCCTGTCTGGATTCGAGCCCGCAGGTAGTGGCCCGCCTTGAACGCACCGTCCGGATTGGCCACGTCTACTCGCACCCGCACCGTGCGCGTTTCCCTGTCCACCGAGGCGGCAACCCGACTCACCTTTGCCTCCACCAGAGGGTGGCCTCCCCCATCCAGGAAGAGGGTGACGGGTTGGCCGGGATGCACCTGTGAGGCAGCCTCCTCCGGCACGTCGAGAATGGCCCAAAGGGTGGACATGTCCGCCACCTCGATGAGCGTCTCGTCGGACGAGGCAGTCTTGCCGACTACCGCGGTGCGGGACACCACGACGCCCGCGAAGGGCGCCGTCAGTGTGTAGCGGCCCTCGCTGCCACCTGTGCCAGCGCCGGCGGCCTTCAGGCTCGCCATGGCGCCCTGGTACTCACCCTGGGCCTCCGCAAGGGCAGCCTGCGCCTCCTCTACCTCCCTGCGAGAGCTGATGCCCCGCGAGGCGAGCCCTTCCTCTCGCTGGAGGGCTGCGCGCGCTGCTTCCACGCGCGCCCGGGCAGCGGACAGCTTGCCTTGTGACTCACCCACCCCTGCGGACATGAGTACCACCAACGACTCGCCCGTCTTCACCCTGTCGCCGATGTCCACCTTCACCTCGGCGACTAGGGCCTCCCCACGCGCGGACAGCTGCGCGAGGCGGTTGTGGTTGAAGTCCATCTGTCCCACTACCTCGAGCGAGGGGGCGAAGCGCTGGGAGGCGGCGCGCGTCGTCTCAAGGCCGACCTTCTTCTCAAGCTCGGGCGAGGCAAGCTTCACTTCCATGTCCGGCGGAGGGAAGACGGGAGGGGCGTGGCCTGCGGCCTTCACCACCTCCGGGTTGCAATAGGGGCACACCGACTCGGGGAAGCCGTGCTCGCGGCAGAAGTCGCCTGCATCGATGAACTTCGCGATGAGCTGCGGCTTGCACTTGGTGCACTTGGCCTCTGGGACGCCGTGCTCTCCACACCACGCCTCATGGGGAACAGTTGCATGAGCCTCTCCGGCCGCGGGGCCTTGCGTAGAGGCGAAAGTGAGATTGGGGTTGCACTTGAAGCAGTGGGACTCAGGGACGTCGTGCGAGCTGCACCAGTCACCTTTCTCCTTGAAGACCTCCGCAATCTCCGGGCTGCACTGCGTGCACAACTCCGCGGGCACACCGTGCTGGCACAGCTTGGGGCCTGCGGCAGTACGGGACGAAGGGGGTGGCTTGACCTCTTGGGTGGCAACTGCCGTGGTGGCCTGTGTCTTCGATGCGGGCGCCTCAGCCTCTGTCGCGGGTACCTCTCCCTTCGTACAGCCAACTGCCAGCGAAAGGAGGAGGGCCGCGCCCATCAAGTGTCTGTGCTGGGGCTTCACTTGACGCCCTCCTTCGCAAGCTTCGGATTGCAAATAGCGCACTGAGACTCGGGACGTTGGTGCTCCTCACACCAGTCGCCCTTCGCCTTGAAGACGGCTTGAAGCTTAAGTGTGCAGCGCGTGCACAGCGTCTTCTTCACCCCGTGCTCGCATTTGGCAGCGGCAGCGGGCTTTGTCTGAGGGGCCGATTCCTCCGCGAGGGCAGGCAGGGCCAGGGAGGAAAGAGTGAGGAGGGTAGAAAGCGTCAGGGAGCGGGAGGTGGACATGGGTAACTCCGGGCAGCGGGCCGCTTCGAGGAGGAATCCCTCCAGGAATGGGCCCACGGCGTGAGGTGTGGGGAGATGCGGACCCTTTACGCGCCCGACGAGGCAGACCGCGCCTAGAGAGGTACGCGCGGCGTCCGCTCGTGTGGCTTACGATGCGAGAGGGGGGGCGCGTCCGCGCAAGGCCACAGCAAAGTGCGGCAGCACTGCCAGGGCACACCTCTCTCGCGAGCGTTTCGGGGGGGCTACGCTTTGGGCGGCTGGAACAGCCCTTCGCTCACCGGGGCTGCGAGGGCTTGCGGTACCCGCAGCGGCGCGTCGAAGGAGGGGCGTGCTTCAACGAGGATGGCCGATGCCGCCGGCATGACAGCCGGAGGACACTTGGCGCACGGGCCCACGGGGCAGCCTGGCGGGCACTCATTGTCCTCGAGCGAGCCTGCGCAGTCCGTGGCGCACTCCGGCTCCTCGAAGCCCAGCGCGGCAAGCACGTAGCGAGGAGAACCGGAGTAGGTGAGTGCCAACAGCACCACAAAGAGGATGCGCCCGAGGGCGATGATGCGCTGCAGGGGGCGGGCGCCCTTCATGCTGCCTCCCTGCCCTCAAGCTGCCTGACGGCGTCGTGGATGAGTCCCTTCGCCCAAGTGCTGGCGAGGGAGTAGTACACGAGCTTGCCAGCGGCCCGGTACCTCACCAGCCCCATGTGTCGCAGTTGCTGAAGCTGCCTCGAGGTGGTGGCCATGGAGCGCCCAACCAAGTGGGCCAAGTCGCAGACGCATAGCTCCGAAAGTGAGAGCGCGTGGAGCAGCCGCAGACGGGTTGGGTCTGCAAAGGCGCCGAGCAGTTCCGCCGCCTGCTGGGCCGCGTCGACGCTCAGCAGTTGGGGTTGGACAGCCGCCACCTTCGCTTCGTCGACGAAGTCCACCTGACAGGCGTCGGCGGAGAGCGGAGTCGTCTCCTGGGGGGCTCGTGGTCGCCTCGTCTTCACGTTTGCGTATATAAGCAAATGACGCACTCGGGTCAACCCTCCACGCGCCTTGTACCGCCCGCCCTCACCTCCGGAGTACGGAGAGCATCGTGAGCAGCAGCCTGCTCCAGGCGGAGAGAATCGCCGCGGTACTGAGAACTGCGATGCCAGCGGCCGCCCGTTGGCCCCACGAGCCGCCGAGCACAAATGCATTAATGCCGAAGCCGCGAAGGAGGTACGGACTCACGTTCGTCCAGCCCCCGAAGGCGAGAAGCCAGGCTGTCCACGGCGAGGCCGTTTCGGGCCACCGGCTCATCATGAACGCGGCTCCCTGCTGCATGAAACTGAGCATGAGCCAGTCGAGGTGCGTAGCGAGCAGTGACTTCATGTTCACCCTTGTGGCCACCCCCTTGCCCCAAGGCTGAAGTGGCACGAGCATGAACATGCCCAGCAGAGACGAGGCGAAGACTTGGAGTCCCCCGTTGAAGGCCAGTAGCGCGACCGGGTCCACGCTCAGGCTTCCTTGCTGCCTTGAAAGGGCTTGAGGAGCTGTGCCCAGTAGCCCTCCGGGAAGTTCGGCTCCTTGGCGATGCCGAGATCATCCGAAGAGAACCGTTTCTCTGGCGTGTAGGACCACGTGCCCAGCAGGTAGTCCCAGAAGTTGGTGAAGAAACCGAAGTTGACGTCACCGACGCCTGCCCACTTGAGGTGATGGAAGCGGTGCCCTGCATTGAGTGCCAGCAAGTACTTCAGCGGCCCCACCGTGTAGTCCGCGTTCGAGTGCTGCATGAGGAGCTGCACGCACGAGAGTGCGGCGAGCGCTGCGGCGATGCTCGAGGGCAGTCCGATGAGAAGGAGTGGCGCCACCCCGACCATCATCTCCAACGCCTGGTGAAGAGGGTGCTTCATCAGCCCATTGAAGCCGTAGAAGCGCTTTACGGAGTGATGCACGGCGTGGAGTTGCCAGAGAGCGGGCACGCGGTGGCTCAGCCAGTGCGTCAGGGTGACGCCGAAGTCGAACACCAGCACCGCGAGGAGTATCTGGAGAACGAACGGCCATTCATGTGGCCATGCGTCGCGCACGGTTACCAAGCCTGAAAGAAGCGGCAGCGCGAGAATGGACAGGATATTGGAGGCTTCGTTGACGACGAAGTGAACGAGATCTCGCCCGACATCCCCGTGAGGACGATTCCAGTCTGGCTCGTAGGGGATGGCGCGCTCAGCAAGGAATGACACTCCGATGGCTGCCATGAGGAGCCCGCCAAGCCACAATTTTGAGGCGCCGCCGTGGACAAGGGCCAGGGCTGCACCGTTGATACCGAGGAGCATGAAGAGCGGGTAGCCCACACGCAGTAGCTGGCGCGCCAAGTGCGTGGGAGGGGCTTCAAAGGAAGTCGTCAGCATGGGAGGATGGTGGCATTGCCGCATCGCCGCTGACTTGGAAGAACTGGCTACTTTGTTGGTGCGAACGGCTGCTCGATGACCCACTCGATGCTCCGCGCCACCTCCGAGGGGGCAAGACCGAACATTCGGCGGAACGCATTGCTGAGGTGCGAGCTGTCCGTGAAGCCCGCGACGTGAGCGGCTTGCGTGAGAGTCGCGCCGTCCTGGAACGCCTCCGTCGCCCGACGGAGGCGAAGCCAAAGGATGTAGGGACGCAGTGGGATGCCAACGCTGGTAGAGAAAAGATGTCCTAAGCGCCCTGCGGACAGCCCTACCTCCTGTGCGAGCGCGCCCTGGCTCACGTCTCCCGCTTCGATGCGCCCCGGGAGGAGCGTAACGAGGCGCTTTATCGCAGGGTGCACTGCGCCGGGGGAATCCGCCTCGCCTACCAATCGCATCAGCGATTCTTCCACAAGTCGCACCCAGTCATCCGTACGCAACAGTTCGGCCGGAAGCGGCACACGAAGTAGAGGCGTCCCCGCCTGAACCCACTCTGCTGATGCCTTGCCAACCTTGAGCTGCCGTAACCTGCGGCCCACGAGGCCGTCCGGGTCCACGAAGACCAGCAACGCACGCGCCGCCCCGTGCTCAATGCGATGAGCGGTGTCCGGAGGAATGACGGCCACCGTCCCCTCCGAGCGGCGTCCACGTGCATCGACGAGCGCGAGGCGTCCCTCCGCCGCGCGAACGAGCTGGAACGCGTGGTGCGAATGCTCTTGAGTTGGGCCAACAGCTCCCAGGTACGTGAGCCAGCGCGGGCCTACCATCGCGCGGCCTAGCCATCTCTGTTCACGAGGCACCCCCGCCTTCTACCAGGACTGGTGCTTCAGGACAGGAGGTACGCGTTTCGAGCTACGCGTGGTGGGCCCGCGGCCGGCTGCGGCGCACTAGGAGAGTGGCCAGGGGGAACTCCGCGCCCCGTTCGGCATCCGGAACAAAGTCGGACCGCACCCTTGGTTATTCTGCCGCTGTTCCGTCGGCACAAAAGTTCGCCGGCCCGTGAGTGCCCCGCTCACTCGTCTTGACGCACGCGTGACGCAGCGACCAAGGTTGGTCACACTCCACCCGCTGGATGAAGGATTCCTCTTCGGCGGAGCAGCTCTGGAGCAGTGCTCTCCACCGACTCGCTCCTCACGAGAGGCGGCGGCATCGGGCGTCGAGGTAACCAGTGGGTGGCAAGAAGGCTGCTTTGATGGTCGAGTAGACTGAACCTGTTGGGTTGCATTTGTATGTTCAAGCAGGAATTTCCCACTGAAGGAACTTGCTGCCTTGGGGCGGGCCTAGCTGTGCTGCGGCCCTCCATGTCCGACTTCCGCGAGGCCCTTGAATCGATTTCGGAGTCCCCATGCTCCGAGCATCCTGGCTTCTCCACCGCCCTGGCCTATACTCGTTGCGGCACCTTCATCTGTGCCTTCTGTGCCTCGTCCCAGGCGGGCCTGTGCTTCCGGTGCCTTCATGCGGCTCTGGAGCTGGCGACGCGCAGGGCCCGGCTCGCAGCAAGCCTTGTTGACGGTGCCGCGCTCCTGCTCCCGCCCCTGTTCCTGGGCGTCCTCCGGTGCCTGGCGCTGCCGGGTGAGCCGGCGATGAAGGCTCCAGTCGTCTACGTCCCGGCGCTCCTCGCGTTGCTCGTGCAGGCGAGCCTGATTCGCGGCACTGGGGCGAGCCTCGGCAAGAGGCTCTTGGGAATTCGAGTCGTCCGGAGCGACGGCCGTCCGGCTGGGGTGTGGCGCATTGCCCTGCTGAGGAACGCGCTCCCGATTGCGCTCTGCAGCTACTGTGGCTGGTTCGGCCTCGTGGACGCCCTCTTCATCGTTGGAGAGGACCGGCGGTGTCTCCACGACTGGGTGGCCGGCACTCGTGTCGTGAAGGCCCCTCGAGCGCCGCGCTCGCTCGCTGCGCGGTTCGTGACTGGCTGATGCGTTTGTTTCGGAGTCCCTTCACGACAGCGAGGGGAGAATGAGAGGCGATGACATGGAGGGAAAGGTGACGTCCGGGCGCCCCCGCTGGTTGGCCGGGCTCGTGTGCGTGGTGGTGGCGCTGTCCATGGGGTGTTCCCGGCCGTGGAAGCGGGAAGACACCAGGACGTGGGAGGGCTGCTGCGAGGGGACTGACGCGTGCCTTGCGCTGCTGCAGGAACTCCAAGGCCCCGACACCGGGGAGAAGTGGCTGCCGCCGGAGCAGGCGTGTGCGGCCTGGAAACTGGGGCGCGAGGGAGAGGACGTCGTCCCTCGGCTGGTTCCGCTGCTTCGGCATTCGGACCGTCGCGTGCGCGGCGGTGCAGCCCAGGCGCTGGCGAAGATGGAGGGGAAGGCCACGGGCGCCGTGCCTGCGCTCATCGAGGCGTATGAGCGGGAGCCCGGTGGGCTGGTACTGCACGCGCTCGCCTCACTCGACGACGAGCGAGCAGCGCCAGCCATTGTGCGCCACCTCCTGGAGTCGCCCACGTCGGTCCTGGAGCACCTCGGTCCGACATTGGCCCCAGTGCTGTTGGACGTGCTGGCGAACCCGGAGTCGAGCTGGGAGGCGCTGGTGCTGGTGCGCCACGTCCTCACCCGGCGCGCCTCCATGTACACGGGGACCTTCGTCCCGCGCCTGCGGACGCTCCTCGCGCGGGAGCTGGAGGAGCCCACTCTGCGGCGCCCACCAGGGACGCATTGCCCGTCGGCGCCTGCGCCAAGCTGCGAGGCGGTTTTCGACGCATGCACCCCGCGAGCGGCCTACGTGGCGTCCGTGCTGGCGGCCCACGCGCGCCAAGGGGCGAAGGGGGAGCCCGAGGCGTTGCAGGCGCTACAGCGGGCGGACGTGCGCCTCACACCCGTGGCGTTGCAGGCGCTGGTGGCCTTTGAAAGGCCTGCTGCGGTGCCGGGCGTCCTTGAGCAGCTCGCCGTGCCTGAATGCCGTGCCCGGGCCCTTGCGAGCCTCGTGTCCCTGGGGGGCGTGGCGCGGCCAGCCGCGACGGAGCCGCTGCTGCAGCTGCTGGCCACGGGGAAGGAGGGCTGGGAGCGCGCGCGGGCGGCGGAGGCCCTTGGACGCGTGGGAGACGCAGCCGCACTCGAGCCGCTGCGCCAGGCGGTGTACGCGCCGCACAGCGAAGTCCAGGCCGCGGCGGTCTATGCGCTGGGCAGCTACTCCTTCCATGCGCATGCGGAGGAGCTGGTGCCGCTGTTCCAGCAGGTGGTGGCGACGCACGCCTCTCCAGTGGCGCGGAGCCACGCGAGGTTGGCTCTGGAGGGACTCTCCGGGCAGGAGGTGCAGCCCGCGGAGTCCATCGACTGCGCCCGCCTCATTCCAATTCCAGGACGCAGCGGGGAGTGGACGCTGCGGGAGGGGCACACCTCTGTCCAGTTGCATTGGGACAAGCCGAAGGCGCTCCCACCAGGGAGTCCGTGTGCAGCCGTGCCTGGAGGGGACTCCGCCTCCGTCCTCGAAGCTATGGGCGAGGCCTGCCTCGTCGGGTGGGACGACGGGGAATTTGGGGGCACGCTGGAGGTGCATGAGGCCGGGCGGGTGACGGTGCTGGAGGAGCCCCAGGCAAATCCCCTGCATGTCGTGCGGATGCACGGCGCCCTCGTGGTGGTGGAGGGCCTCGCGCACATGTTTGGCGGCGCGGGGAGCCTGGTGCGTGTCGAAGCGTCCGAGGGGCGGTGGCGAGCCATCCCTTGGGTGACGCTCCCGGGCGCGCCGATGGCATACGCGCTGGACGGGGCGGGAGACCTCGTGGTGGGGACGACGGACCAGCGACTCGACGCCATCGTGTGTGGCCGGGTTGGTGCGTTCACACCCGCCCACGTGGTGCGCGTCACGGGGGATGGGCGCCTGGCCCCCATCGCGCCGGACACACGGCCATGACGCCACCTTGCGGGAATGGGCGCCCTCCTGGGGCAGGAGGGGGCCTGACGCGGGCGCGTGCGCTTCAGCCGCGCCGCGTTGGCGAGCGGAACTCACTGGCCCATCGCTGGGCGGTGGCCGTGGCGCGCTCGCGCTCCGACGCGAGGTGACTCGCTTCCGGCTTCCCCGCTGGCGTTGTCGCCCCAGGGCCGGAGGCGCCGTCCGCTCCTGCCGCCCCCTTCTTTCGCACCCACATGCGAGGGGTTGCGCTGACGGACGGCTTCGGTGCGGGAGGCGCGGCGTCGGCCTTGGGCTTGCGTCCGCGCGGGAGGATGACGTCGGGGATGGTGTGGGGCGCGGCGTCCTCCACCCATGCGGCATGCAGTCGGCCTGTGGCCGCCATGAGGCGCCGCTTCTGGTAGTGGGCGGCGCAGTAGCCCTGGCTGCGGTGGGGACGCTTGCAGCCGATGACGGCACACGCCCTGGCCGTAGGCTCGGGCGCCGGGAGCGGAGGCTGGCGCTGGACCGGCGCAGGTTGCGGGGGCCTCGCGTCGCTGACTGGGCGCTGACGCAACGTTCCCTGTTCGGGCCTCGGGGCGAGGCGCTTCGCCACTTCGGCCAGTCTCGCGACGAGGCTGGCGAGAGGGCGCGCCAGCTCTTCATCAAGGGCGCCGCGGAAGGACGCCTCAAGAGAAGTTGTGGACGTCGAAGCGGGCGGGCCGCGCGTCTCCCTCTTGGAAGAGGATGAGCCGCGAGCCAAAACGGGAGGGCGTTGAATTTTGTACATGTGTGGCTTTGCTCGCATTGCTGTGTATTCGGGGCGAGTGCGCGTTGAGACGGCGGGTGATGATTACCATTCTCTGGGCATGTGTCGTAGTCGAGCAGTGCTTGAGTGAAGGAGGGGAGTGCCCGCCTCTGGTGACAATACGAAGTGACCTCGCGGGAATGGTTGCTGGTGCGAATCATACGGCGAGCTGGCGCGTCGCGTGCTGTGGGGAACGCGAATGACGATGAGCGAGCGGGAGGCCCTCGCAGCGGAGCTGCGGCGGGTGGAGGTGGCGTTGCAGCGGGCGTATGCGGCGATGGACGGGAGTGCCGAATCACGGACGCGGCTGGCCACGGTGAAGCATGAGTACCGAACAGTGGAGGCCTCGGCGTTGCGCGCGTTGGGCGCCGAGGATGCGCTGAGGCTGGTGGAGGCGAATGACTCGCGGTGCGCTCACACCCCGGCGCAGGAAGCACTACGAGAGTGGGTTGCTCGCGGCGCGGGGGGAGTGTCACACCGCAATGACGGTCAGCATGCGTGAGGGAGTCGTCCCCCTGCGCGTGCGTGAAACACCATGAAAACAGGAAGGACTCTGGCGAGCAGGAGGGCCTGTGCCGCATGGGCATGCCGTGAAAGGCATGCCATGCCGGCCTGCCTCACCCACGCGCCGCCAGGCCCTCGCGCAGCATTTCGTTCACCAGCGAGGCGGCCTTCTCCTCGTCGGTTTCACCCTGGACGCGCAGCGCGACGGACTCGAAACGCTGGGCATTGGCCACCACCCAGTCGATGTACTCGGGCAGCGAGAGGCGCTCCACGCCGAAGGCGACGTCCTGCATTCCCTTCACGATTTGGACGGCCGTGCCCTGGAAGACACGCCCGTCGCGCATGACGATTACCATTGCTTCCTCTCCTTCAGGTGTCGACGCCAGCAACCGGACTCGATGATGGGGCGGCCAGCCAACCGCTCCCTGGGAAACAGGTATGCCTCGACGCGGCCGACGTCGTCGAGGGTAATGGGCGTGCGCCGGTAGAAGCGCGGGTGGCTCTCGAGCCTGTCGAGCGCCGCCAGCATGAGAGCGTCGACTTCGTACACCTCGCCCTCGACAGCGTGCTTGCCCCTGGAGGCGAGGGCGGGGAAGGGCCCGTAGTCGTAGAGGGTGAAGCGGGGCTGCGTCCGCGCCGGGCCGATGAGGCGTGCGCCGCGCAGGAGGCGGTGGTTGGGCTCGCCGGACAGCAGCGTCCCGTAGACGAAGACGCGCGTCGGGGTTGGAGCGCGCTTCACGCCGCACCTCCCAGGGCGTCCGCGAGCGCGGCGCGGTTGAAGCCCAGTCGCCCGTAGGCGTGCCAGAGGACGCGGAAGTAGCGGCCAGCGGGCGGCCAGGCCTCGAAGTTCGCCTCGGGCTGCAGGTACACCAGCGCGCGGCGGCGGAGGCCGGCCCTGTCCGTCACCAGCCGGGCGGCGCGTCGGTACGCGAAGGGGTGTCCCTCGAAGACGTCGAGGGCGCGCAAGTCCTCGGGGGTGAGGCGGTACAGCAGCCCCTCGACGTGGGCGCCGCGCACGCGCTGGAGGCTGGCGACGGCGCCGCCCCAGCGGCGGCTGTACCCGCCAAACACTAGGGTGTGGCCGGGAAGGGTGGCCCGGGCCTCGACGGTGGCGCCAGGGCAGCGCGTGCGCATTTGGGCCCTGTCGAGGTTGGAGCCGTAGGCGAAGTAGAGCATGGGGTTCCTCCTGTTGAGGGCGGGTTCGCGGCCCGCCGTTGTCATTGCCAGCCAGGGCACCCGCAGGGCTCTGGCGCGGTGCCTCCGTGGTGGGGGTGTACTGGGTTGGGCTCGTCGTCCTGCGCGGCGGGGCTTACCTCTCGTTGCTGACGCGGGAGGCGTCGCGCCTCTCGTTGAAGCGCTCCACCCTCGCCTGGGCCCGAGCGCGGCGGTGCGCGAGGCGCGTCCCCCGGGCGTGCGCCTTCCGGGAGAGGCGCCCGCGGTACTTCTCGACGGGGAACTTGCCGTGCCCCGGACAGCAGCCTCTGTCCTTGCGGGTGATTCCGTATGCTTTCATTGCTGTGTCTCTTGTGTTGGCGAGGGGCACTCGCCCTTCGCGAAAGACATACACGCTCTGGTTCGGCATTGAAGCAAGCGCTGTTTGAGGGGGCGCGAGGAGCGCGGGAGGGGTGGGCCCGGACTCCCTCCTGGGGAGTCCCCGGGCGCGAACGCAGGCGGGCGCCAGGGCTCCGTGGCGCCCGCGAAGGCCCTGTCACGCGGCGGCCATGGCTTCGGCGGGCGCGCCGCCCTGGGCGCCCCCAGCGCCGCCCTGCGTGCCCTCGCTGCCGGGCGTGCCCTCCCCGCTCGGGTCGCGCCTGTCGCGGCGCTGGCCCTTCCAGGCGGCACTGCCCTCCAACTTCTTGAGGAGGTGAAGGCGGGCCGTCTTGAATTCCTCGCCGATGAGCCCCAGGTGGAGGAGGAACACCCGGAAGTCGTACTTGGCGGTGGCGGGGTTGAAGTCGCGGCGCTTGCTGGAGGCGGCCTTCGAAGCCAGGGCCCGGGCGGCGAGGGCCAACACCAGCTGGACGTAGGCCTTCACCTCGCCTGCGTGCACCGAGCCGTTGAAGTACCGGAATTCAATCGTGCCCCGGAAGAAGAGGCTGTTGAGGTTGAGGCCGTGGTAGCGGCTGGAGTCGTAGCGGCTGGGCATGCTGTTGCGGCGCCCGTACCAAGCCTCATTCACTTCCTGCAGGGTGCGCGGGCGTCGGGCCTCCAGGCGCTGGAGGAAGGCCCCATCGATGGGGCGGCAGTACCGGGCCAGCCGCGCCGCGCTCACCCCGAGGGCCGTCTCCAGGAGGCGCTCCTGCTTGTGCACCATTTTGACGAGGTTGGTGACGCCCTTCGCGTCGAAGCGGCTGCCGTCGACGTGGATGTGGATGCCGGTGGAGGCGTCGGCGCGTGCACCGGCCTCGCGCGCGGCGCGCACCACCTGCTGTAAGGCGTCCATGTCCTGGTAGGTGAGGATGGGGGAAACGATTTCGCCGCTGTAGTCGCCCCCGCTCAGCGAGCCGTCCGGCACCACCTTCCAGGTGCGGCCCTGGGTGTCCGTCACCTGCATGCCCCGGTAGTCGCCGGAAACGTGCCCGCCCACCGCGCTCTGAATCGCGTGGGCCAGCTTCTGGCGGCTGGCGCCAACCGTCTCAATTTCAATTCCAAACCGGAGCGTCTTCATGGAGTTTGCCTCTCGCGTTCGCGCGGGGCTGTGGCGCCCGTCGCGAAACACATACACGCTCTGGTGTGTGAATGAATCAAGTCATCTTCGGCGGCTGGCGATGTGGATTTTGCTGTCTGGAATTGTTGCGAGAATTCGCGGGGTTTCACGCCGGCCTGCTGTGGGTGGCGCGCAGTCCGGCGTTTCTGGGCTCGGGGCGGTAGGCGGAATTCCAGTGTGTGTGTTTGTCCTGGTGATAGGCCGGGGGATTGGCGGGATATGTCGGCGCGGAGTCCCCCGCCGCGTCCGCTGGTTCAGCCGGAGCAGCCGTCCACCGACGCCGGGCTGCTGGCGGGCGCGCGGTGCTGCGGCGCGGGTTCCCCCCTTGGCTCCTGCTGCTCAGCGCGGCAGCACGGCGTTGAGGAACGCCATGCCCCGCATGGCCTCGGCATGGTCCCCCTCGGCCAGCTCCAGGTAGATGCGGCCGTGGTTCGCCTCCGCGAGGCGCTCGGTCTGCACAATCCATCGCTCGCTGGTGGGCGTGCGCAGCTCCAGGCTGGCGGCGAAGGTGTAGAGCATCGCGCTCGTCTCCCGGTAGCTGGAGCCGCGCGGGAGGAAGATGTCAACCTGCGGCTGAGGCGTGCCGTATCGGTTCTTGCCGAGACTCAGATTCAACGTGGCGTTCTGGGGCTCGGTTGCCGTCGTCTGGCCAGCGTGACGGGACTTAGGGGTGGTCTTCATGGCGTGCGTTCCTTTGGGATTGGCGCGGCGCTTTGTTGTTCGTCGCGAAACGCATACATCCCTACGAGGGGGTGCGAAGCAAGTCGCGTCTGGTGTTTTGTGTTGAATGTGGTCGGCGCCCAGGGTTGGGACGCGTTTCGCGTGGTGCTTCAGTGTCACGGGATTGGGAGGGGGAGTCCGCGCGGTGCTGCACGGGCTCCCTCCCGTTGCGCCGGCCGTTCAGCCCAGCAGGATGTTGAGGAGCGCCATGCCCCGCATGGCCTCGGCCTTGTCGCCTTCGGCCAGGTCCAGGAAGATGCGGCCGTGGTTCGTCCCCGTGAAGCAGTCGGTCTGAATAATCCACCGCTCGTTGGGTGGGGTGTTCAGCTCCAGGCTGGCGGCATAGGTGTGGAGCAAAGCGCTCAACTGCCGATGGGTGACGCCGGGCGGAAGGAAGATGTCCAGCTGAGGTTGGGCTCTGCCGAACTGGTTCTTGCCGAGGTCCAGGGACAGCCTGGCGTTGCTGAAATCAACCACCTTGACCGGGATGACGTAGAAGGGGATGGCCGTGGCGCTCATAGTCGATGTTCCTGTGGAATCGCGCGGTGCTTCGTTGTCCGTCGCGAAATGCATACACGCTCTGGTTGGCGGATGTATCAAGTCCTCTCTTGTGTCTGGGGGGGGTGTATGTTTTTGGTGGGGTATGCCTTTGTGGAGACCTCTTTCCCTTGCGCAGCCGGGTGGTGTGAGGGATGTCACCCTTGTTTCGGGCGGTGCGGGCGATCCTGGGATGCCGTGGAATGGCACCAGGGGAGGTGGCCGGGCCGGGGCGTCGGCTCTCTCGGCCCCCCCCGCATGTCCATGTCAGCGGAGGGCGCTGTGCAGGACTTGCAGCCCGCGCTCTGCCTCTTCACGCGTCGGCCAAGGCCCACCGACGCCGAGCAGCACCAGATAGATGCGGCCTCTATTGCCGTCGTCGAGGACCTCCGACTCGACGAACCAGTGCTCCTGCGTCGGGGTGTGCAACTCCACCTGAGCGGCAAGAAGCAGGAGGGCCGCGTTGCGCTGGCGTGCGGAGGTGCCCTGGGGAAATGTGACTTCGACTTCCGGCTGTAACTCGCAGCCGCTGCTGTGAAGGGCCAGCTTCACCTCTACTCGAGCCCCTGCGAGCGCCTTGCGAAGTGCCACCGACACGAGGGCGTCGGTGGCTTGTTCCTTTGTCGCCATGCTGGGCCTTACTCCTCAGCCTTCGGAGCGAAGTGCGCGGCGGCCTCGGTGGCGCCCATGGCCGTGAGTTCGTTGTACAGTGCGCGCGTGACGAGGCGCGTGCGGCTCGGCAGGCCCGCGTCGCGCCAGGCCTTGTCCAGGGCCTTGACGGCCTCGTCGTCGAAGGAGAAGGGGAGGACGCGCTTGCCGTCCTCGCGGACCTTCAGCTCGCGCTCGGGACGCGGGCCCACGTTGATTCGCCCGGCCTCCGCCTCCCGAATCTTCCACTTGAGGTAGGAGATGTCGCTGCTACCCGTCGGGCGCCCCACGACTTCGCGGTACTTCGCCTGCAACTCCTCCAGCGACATGCCAGCGAAGCGCCCGCGCCGAGGGGCAGGCTGCGTGCCTGCGGCCGGGGTGGCGGGCGCCGGAGGCGCGCTGGGGGCGGCGGCCGTCGCCCGGCGGGAAGGGCTGCGCCGCTTCTTCGCGGCGAGGGACTCCTCGATGCGGCGGATGAGGTACTTCTTGTTGGGGCTGCGCGTCTCCTCGCCCACCACTTCGCGGTAGCGGGCACGCAGCTCCGTCAGGTTCATGGACTCCAGCTTCTTCGTCTTCGAGGCGGTGGTGCGGGGCATGGTGGTGTTTTCCTTTCCGGGCCGTGGGTACACGTCTGCCATTCGCAAGGGTGGCCCGGCGGCCCTCATGCGCTGGTGCCCCGCTGGGCGGGCGTGGTTGGTGAGAGGAGGCGCTACTTGCTGCGGGTGTTGCTGGCGGCGCTCAGGCCGGCCTGAAAGGCGGCTTCGAGGGCATCCTTCAGGCGCCACACCGACACATCGTGAAAGTCGAGGCGGTCGCTGTTGCGTGTCTTCAAGGTGTCGATGTTGAGCGTTTCGCGTGCGATGCGCTCGAGGGTTGCCTCGGGCGCCCGGGCAGGCTTCGCGGTGCTGGTCGAGCGTGGCTTGCGGGGTGTCATTGTTTCATCCCTTGGTGCGCCGTTGGGTGGCGCGCGTGAGGCATACACACTCTGTTGCGCGCGTATGGCAAGTCATTGTGCGCTGGGATTGCGCAGGTGCGCGAAGCACTCCAAGTCGATGGCGCGCGGGTCGACATGCACGAAGGAGGTAGTGCCGTCCGGGCGAATGGGGGCCGCGTCGATGCGGTCCTCGGCCGTGACGCCCCCGAGGCGCGCCAGCTTCTCGTCCGTGTCCGCGTAGTAGTCGTCTGCGTCCGGGTCGGCGTCAGGGCGGGTGCCGCCGTGTAACACGGCGAAGATGCGGACCTTCTGTCCCTGGAGGCCGGGGATTTCGTTGCCGAGGTAGGTGGTGTCAGTGCCGATAACCATAGGTGTCTCCCTGGCGCGCAGTGGGGCGCGCGAAGACATACACGCTCTGCCTTCGAGACATAGCAAGCGGAGAGGAGAGGGGTTCGAGGGTGCATCGAGGCGTGACGGGCGTGGAGAGTCCTCTGTGTTGCTGGCAGTGTATGCCTATTGACTGGACTCCCCGGGGACGCGGGGCTGCTCGTCGGGTGGCACCTCAATTCGGAGGCCCTGCGGAAACCAGCGCTCGCGAGCCTCCTGAGAAAGGGGCCGCACCACCACCTTGCCGGCGCCGCCCCCCTTGGGCTTGAGCACCGTGTGCAGGCGCCCGCGTTGGACCAGCTCGGCATGGAGGTGGCCGACGAGGAGCCGGTGCAGGTGCCCGAAGCTGCCTGGTGCCGGATGCTCCGGCTCACCCTCGGGCGCGCGGATGAGAAACTCGGTGGAGCGGCAGGCGGGACAGGGAGGGAGCTGGACGAGGCCGTCGTCCACGTCCTCCCGGCGCGCGACGCCGACCTCCAGGGTGTCGAGGGAGAGGCGATTGCCGCTGCCGCACCGGGCACAGCGTTGAAGCACGTCGTCGGCGGTGACTTCGTGAATGGCCATGGGGAGCGTCCTCACGCGACAGCGGTGTACGAGCCGAACCAGTACGTGGCGCCCAGTGCGGGGATGGTTTGGTGGCAGTAGAAGGCGAAGCCGTCTCTGTCCGGCACCATGACGGTGGGGTTGCCGACGAAGCTGCCGCTGGTGGCGTAGGGCGTGAGGGTGATGGAGGAGGGCGCGGTGGGAAAGCGGCTGCGGAACGTCACCGAGCCGCCGCCGGCCAGGTTGTCGTGCGCGGCCGTGTCGCTGTTGCTGTACTGGAGGCCGAGCCGGCCCACCTCGCGCACGCTGCCCGCCACCTCGAAGGAAGTGTTGCTGGCGGTGCTACTCAGGGGGAGCCGCAACGTGCGCGTCCAAGAGGTGAAGGCGACGCCAGCGCTGGCGTCGTGGAGGAACTCCGCCTCGTTGCGCGAGAGGCGGAATCCGCCTGCAGCCGCCCCGGTGGTGTCCCGGGTCCAGGCACTGCCATTCCAGGCCGCGTTGAGGGTGAACCACACCGAGTCGTCGTCAGCGTAGAGACGCAGACGCGCGGCTGCGCCTCCCACGCCCAGGGCGTCGAGGAGGAGGACGCGGCCAGTGCCCAGCCTGGGCTGGAGAATGGCCTTGTGCTGGCCTGCCGCCGTCTCGTTGCTCCGGTAGTGTCCGCTGCTGAAGGCCGCGAGGATTTCAGCGAGGGCCGCTTCGACGGTAGCCGTCGTCAGCAGGTTGCCCGTGTCCGCAACAGAGATGGCAGTGGCTGCGTGGGCCCCTGCGCCTTGTGTGACGTGCCCGTTGAGGAAGCCCAGAAGCGCGGCCACCTGCTGCCGCAGGCTGCTGGCGGGGAGGGTGTGAGGCGTCCCGGCCAGTGCGTCTCCTCCGACACGAGACGCACCGGGGCTTCCGGCCGTCGTCTCGCCGAGGCGAGTGACGACCTCCTGCAACTGGGCCTGGACGCTGGTGCTGCTGACGTAGCCATGGGGCGAGGCGCCAATGGCGCTGGCGTGGTGGGCCCCCGTGGCTGCGCCTTGGTGGGCGTTGACGAAGCCCAGCAGCGAGGAGAGCTGTGCGTCCACGGTGCCCGCCGGCAGGAGGTTGGGCGTGCCGGGCACCGCGTCCGCGCCCACGCGGGAGGCGCCCGGTGTGCCAGCGGCGGCCGAGGAGAGCTTGTCGACGACTTCGTCCACGGCCTCCTGCACGGTGGTGGAGGTGATGAAGCCGTGGGGCGCGTAGTCCACGGCACTGGCCTCGTGCCTCCGGGTGGCGCCGGAGAAGTGGCCGGCCAACTCGGCGTCCACCGCGTCCAGCGTCGCCTGCACCGTGTCCGCGCTGGGGCTCAGGACGTCCCAGGTGCCGCTCTCCACGGCCACGGAGGTGCCCCGGGCGAAGATGAAGACCTGGCGGCGGGAGGTGTCCAAGTCCGCGGCGAGAATCTGCGTCTGCCCAGGGCGGCGCCGAACGTCACACAGCAGCAACTCGTCGGGCTGGAGGGCGGGCTTGGGCGCCTGGCCGACGGGGCCCTCCGGCGCCTGGCGCACCACCAGCTCGAAGGACTCGTCGCGGCGGAAGTACACCTGCTGGGAGTTGCCGTCCGTGCGCGGCTCCGACAGCAGGCGGGTGAAGCGCAGGAAGACGCCCAGCCACCGCTCGCTGCCGGAGGTGGAGACGTCGGTGGGGATGCCGGAGACGTCCACCGCGCAGTCCACCGTCTGGCCCGTGCCGAAGAAGATGCGCTGGCCGAGGTTGTCGTAGGCGCGAGCCGGGGCCGTCAGGTCGACGGAGAGGTTGGGCACGGGGGAATGCGGCGCGGGCACGGCCCCGGAGATGACGCCGTGGATGCCCAAGTCCGAGGCGAGGCTTCTGTCCGCCTGCTCCAACTGGGCGAAGGCCAGGTCCAGCTCGGCCTCGCTGACACGTTGCCTGAAGAAAAAATCCAGCCGGTTGCTCATGCCTGTGCCCTCCAGAGGAAGGCAAAGGCAGGGCGCGCGAAATCGGGGACATGCTAGGCGGACGTCAGTGCAGTGTCGTCGTCTCGCCCAGCTCGCTGAGTCCCAGCTCCCAGTGCTCGGGGAGAATGGGGGGCAGGGGCTCCACCAAGTCGATGAAGTGGGTGTGGGCGGGCTTGAGGTACTCGACGAGGGTGCGCAGGCGCTGGCGCTCCGCAGGCGAGAGGAGGCGCTCCACCTCGACGTTGAAGGCGTAGCGGGCGAAGCGCTCCGAGGGGCCCAGCACCCAGTCCACGCCCAGCTCGGACTCACCCAGCACGAGGGTGTCGGAGGCGAACGGGGAAATGGCCCGCACCTCGATGCCAAGGAAGAAGCGGATGGCGTTGCGCAGGCCCAGCGCGGTGCCCTTCTGCTGGTACATGTCCACGAGGATGGCGGCCAGGCGGCGCCGGGCGAGGACGTCCAGCTCGAAGGCGAAGGGGTTGCCCAAGTCCTGGAGGATGGCGTCCAGGAAGTCCTCCGGCGCGCGCTCCAAGTCGAAGACGTCGGGGAAGGCGTCCAAGTCAGCCAGGAGCAAGTCCGTCACCTCCTGGAGACAGGAGATGAAGCGGCGCAGGTCGCCCGTCACGTCGTCGCGGCGGTTGTGGCCCGGCAGCATGTTCCAGAGCTGGAAGCTCCGGGAGGGTGGCCGGGCTGGACGGAAGCCCGCGAAGGTGGCGCGGTGGTAGGGGGCGAGCACCGGGTTGCCGTGTGCGTCCGTCACGCCCTCCACGAGGACCTCGTACCCCACGTCCGGCGTCAGCTCCGTGTCGAGGACGAGGTGGACGAGGGGGCCGTCGGCCGCGGCCTCGAGGGAGGCCACCGGGACTGCGGGGGCGCCACGAGGCGTGAAGGTGAAGCGCGCCGAGGGAGGCACCCGCACGTCCTCGTCGAAGGCGAGGCGCACGGACTTCGGCGCCAGGGCCTGGGCGCCCACGAGCCGGGGCGCAGTGCGGTCCTCCACGGTGAAGGTGTACGTCTCGTCGAGGAGGTGCGCGCCGCCGGCCGTGGCCGAGGCGACGTGGACGGAGACGGTGGCCTGGCTGGCCAGCGGCACCGCCGGGTGGAGCACCACGCGCAGGGTGTCCGCTGTCTGCGTCACCTCCGCCAGGGGCCCCGTGAAGGCGGGTTGCACCTCGACGCTGGCCCCGCCCTCGAAGGCGAGGACTCCACCCACCCAGACGCGCGTGGCCGCCCGGGCAATGCCGTCCGCGCCGACGTCCACCACCTCCAGCTCCAGCGCGGCATCGACGGGGACGTCCTCCTCCTCGGGGCCCGGAGCGCGGTTGAGGAGGAGGGGGCGGCGCGTCTCGGCGAAGAGGGAGACGGTGTCGACGTAGAGGGCGGGCAGCTCAACCGTGGCCATGGGGGCTTCCTCACGAGGAGACGAGCTCCAAGCGGACGCCCACCGTGTGGACGCCGGAGAGCTTCGAGACGTTGGCGGCCATGTCTGCGACGAGGCGCTCGCGGCTAGAGCGCCCGAGGCAGCGGGCGTACTTCACCCCATCGACGACGAGGGACGCTTCCCAGGCCAGGCCCGCCGGGGCGCCTGGCGGCACACGGAGGCGCAAAGCGGTGCGGACCAGGTCCACGCCGGTGACGTCCACTGCTTGCGTCACCTCGGCAAAGTCCCCGGGGGCCAGCTCGAAGCGGCGCCCAGGCTCCTCGTCTCCGAGGACGAAGAGGTACTCGCCCGAGGCAGGCGTGGCCCGCTGGGGCCGAATGCGGCCCTGCCCCAGGCCCAGGCGACTGGTGAATGCGGTGAGGGCCATTGCTTCACACCTGACGGGACAGCTCGAGCGAGTCGAAGTAGGCCCGGCGGGTGACGTCCCGCACCGCGAAGCCGAAGCCGCCCCGGCCCGAGGTGAGGGGCTGGCTGCCGGAGTTGATGCCGAGGGCATCGTCAACGAAGTCGGCCATGCCTGGCACGGGCTGCCAGTCGGGAGGCGAGCCCAGCGGGTGCGCGGCCAAATCATTGTGGAAGGCCTTGAGGACGACATCGCCGTTGGCGTTGACGACGACGTCCAGCCGCAGGTGCAGCCAAGTGCCCTGGGTGAAGCTGGCCGAGGACTTCAGGAGGACACCGGGCCCGTCCGCGTCGGGAAGCCCCGTGGCCACCGCACCCTTGCGTAGCACCACGCGGTGCGGCTCGTCGTCGGAGAGGCCCAGGAGGTAGGCGGAGTCATTGACGGAGGTGCCCTGGCCGCAGAGGAAGAGGAAGGGGGAGAAGCCGGTGGAGCCGCCGCCGGGCCCGCGCTGAAGGCAGCCGCGGATGCTGCCTCCCTTGGCCATGGGGGCGAAGTCAGGGAGGTTGGCGAAGAGACCCACTGCGCCCTGCGCGGCGGAGAGGGAGTTGAAGGCGAAGAGGAAGTTGCCGCCGCCCGGGGGACGGGCAATGCCCGCCGTCACGCCCCTGTCCACGGTGGCGATGTCCAGTCCGCCGTTGAGGTAAGTCCAGTCTGCGAGTGCCATGGTGTCCTCACTGCGTGGTGGCCACAGGCCAGCCAGTGTCGAAGTCCTCGACGGGCTGCGTGGTGTTGAAGAGGGCCCCGCGCGCCGTCACGTCCTCCCAGCGCCAGGCGTAGGCCTCGTTGGTGTGCCAGCGCTGTTCGAAGTCCTCCCGCGGCAAGTCGCTGAAGAGGCCCGCCAAGGAGGTGATGTCCGCCCAACTCGTGAGGAAGGGCCCCTGTCCCCACGTCTCGGCGGCCTGCCCCTCGAAGAGGTGCGGGACGAGCTGAGCGGTCGGCAGCTCGAAGAGGAAGCCGTCGTTGTCCCAACCTCGGGAGAAGGCCTCGAAGCCCTCGCGCTGCCCGGAGAAGAAGGCGAGGGCCACAGAGACGTCGGAGAGGGAGGTGCGCCACGTGTGCCACCGCTCGAAGTCCTCGCAGGCCTCCTCCGGCACACCGAAGCCCGCCAGGGCTTCAAAGCGCGTCACCGCCGTCAGCGTCCAGTGTGCAGCCTCGCCGGGCCGTGCGCCCGCGTCCTCGAAGCTGGGGTTGAGGAGGGCCATGTCAGAGGAGCCCTCCGGTGTCCCCGTCCTGCAGGGTGACGCTGCCCAGCACCGGCAGCTCCCGCACCGTCAGCTTCACGTCCGCGGGCAGGCCGTTGAGTGTCAGGTCCATTCGCGCGTCGCCCAGCTTCCGGACGCCGGACACGTCGCGGATGACGTTGAAGACGTCGGACCAGGCCACCTCGCCGGCCGGGAAGCCCTGGGCGTCCTTGAGGTTGAAGCCGAAGTCGATGCGCGGGTTGGGCGTGCCGTCCGGCTCGCTGATGCGGAAGTGGGCAGTGAGCGCCTGGCGGACACGTGCGGCGACGTCCTGGGCCGAAGCGCCCTGGCGCAGGAAGAGGCGGGCGGAGATGTCCACGCGCCGGTACACCGGCTCCTGGACGCTCACCTGGAAGGTGAGGGTGCAGGGGTAGACTTCCGTCACCTGGCGCAGCACCTGGGCCTTGAGCGCGGGCGTGGGCACCCCGCCGCCCTGGGGCACCACGTAGAGGATGCCGGCATTCTCCCCAATGGTGGCGTCCTCGTTGGACGTCAGCATGAGGGCGCGGGCCACACCGGGCAGGCGCCGGGCGTTGATTTCGAAGTCCTCGCGGGAGACGGTGCGCGTCAGGGCCCGGAGGCTCTCGGGGACGAGCAGCTTCGCGGAGGCCACCGTCTGCCTGTCCGCGCCACCCGAGGCGGGGGCGGGGTTGTGGACGGATACCTGCACCGCGTGGCCGTGGGCGTCCCGGAAGCTGCCCTCCACGACGACGAGGCGTCCCGCGTCCACGTTGCCGGCCGCGCCGCCCCCCGTCTTGTACACCACTGCCACGGTGCCAGCGGGTGGCAGGCCGTTGGTGCCGGTGCCGAAGCGGACGGTGGCCCTGTCCCCCTGGTCGACGCTGACGAGGAAGTGGGCGTCGGAAGCGCGAGAGTTGAGGAAGGTGTCCACCTCGGTGAAGGCGCCCTGGGGGGTGGACACGCGGGCGGAGCCGTCGAGGTAGGGCGCGAAGTCCAGGTGCGCCTCGAAGTCGGCGAGGCCGCGGGCGTCGAAGAGCTGGGTGTGCGTCTTCGAGTGCTCCACCACCGCGACGAAGCGCGGCGGGTTGGCGCCGGCCGGAATGGTGACGGACGAGAGGAACTGGAAGCGGACGGCCTCCGTCACCTCCTGCGTGCGGACGATGGTGCCGGCGGGGAAGGTGACGGGGGCGGCGGGAGGCTGGGCTAGGCGCAGCTCTACCTCGGCCGTGGCCGCCTGCGCGCCGTGAAGCCGGTAGCCCAGCATGCGCGCCAGGGCGATGACGTTGCGGCGCTGGGTCGCAGTGGAGAGTCGCGACTCACGGGCGAGGTTGTCCTGGTAGAATCCGAGGACGTCGCCGATGAAGGCGTACATCTCCAGCAGGACATTACCGAAGCTGGCGACGTCGAAGTCGCTCCAGTCGGGGAAGACGCTCTTCACAAGCGCGACGAGGCGCGCGCGCAGGGCGTCGAAGTCGCGGTGGGTGTAGTCGGTGGACGCGGAGAGAAGTGGCACGTCGGCGAAGGCCTCCACCGGGAGACAAAGGCCTGCGGCTCACTTCTTAGGGGACAGGTGACTTCTTTTGGTTCCCCCGAGCTGGGCATTTAGTACTACCCGGTCACATGCGTGACGGCCCCCGAGGAGGTGCACGGGCGTTGATGTGACGCAGGCACAGTGGGCAGTGGCCGATGCGGCGCAGCAGCAGGTGCTGAAGGCGGCGGCGCACCTCGGGCAGTGTCCAGCGTGTTCTCCTCCGGGGGGAAAAGCGCCCGGCGGAGCGCGAGGAATCCGTGGGCTACCATGCAGAGGGTGGCATGGTGGTGGAAGCCTCGCCACCCTCGCCCCTCGAAGTGGTCAAGCCCCACCTCGCCTTTGAGTTCCTGGTAGTCGCGCTCCACTCTCCAGCGCAGCTTGGACAAGCGCACCAACTCCGTAAGCGACGTGTTCGCGGGCAGCGAGCAGAGCGAGTACTTCGTTGGAGCCTTCTCCTCCTGGGGCCACTCGATGAGCAGCCATACCTCTTCACTCGGCGCAGCTCGCTGGACGTGCCGCTCCGCCGTCCGCACGCGCACGGCGGCGAACCGGGAGGACTGCTCGCCCCGACTGCCCTCGCGCCAAGAGACTGTCTGGAATTCCTCCTTCGGAAGCTGAAGCGCCAACTCCTCGATGGCCCAGGGCTGCACGCCCGCGGCCACGTAGCGCGTGCGCGTGCGCCCGTTCTGCCCCGGCTCCCTCTCGGGCTTGCGCGGCTTGGCGCCGGGCGGCCACACCTTGCGCGTGCCCTGCACACCCATGAGGTAGTGCAGGCCGCGCTCTCGCACGCCGTCGCGGAACTCCCGTGCATCGCCATACCCGGCATCGGCCAGCACGAGGTGCCGGCGTACGCCCCACGCCAAGGCGTCATCCAATTGGCGCAGCGCTATCTGCCACTTCTTCTGAAACTTCACTCCAGCCGGGACGCCCGCGGCCTTGCAGCGCTTCCTGCTGCGCGTCCACTCCTCAGGCAGGTACAACTGTATGGCGATGCAGCCGCTGCCCTTCTCTCCAGCAACATGCAGGCTGACGGCCACCTGGCAGTTCTCCGTCCGCCCCAGGGTGCCCGAGTACTGGCGCGCCACACCCACCGAATGCACGCCCTTCTTCGGCAAGCCCGTGTCGTCAATGACGAGGGCCTCCAAGCCCGGTAGCTCGCGCTCAAGCTTCCGCGCCAGACGTCGTCGCATTTCGGAGTCCTCCCAAGCCGCGCCGGACACGCACTGCTGAAGCCGCTGGCGCATGGCTTCTGTCTGCTCGGGGGCTGCGACGAGCCGGGC
Source organism: Myxococcus sp. AB036A (assembly GCF_006547355.1). Taxonomy (NCBI): domain Bacteria; kingdom Pseudomonadati; phylum Myxococcota; class Myxococcia; order Myxococcales; family Myxococcaceae; genus Myxococcus; species Myxococcus sp. AB036A. The sequence continues at coordinate 44,979 of NZ_VHLC01000042.1, forward strand.
CGCCATGGGCTCGATGCTCTTGCGTTCTCCGTCGAGCAGCAGCCCAGTGAGGTAGCCGCCGAGGGCGCGACGTCTCTCGGTCCGGCCCATTCCCTCCGTCATCGAGTCCAGGAACTCGCTCAGCTCCCAGTCAAGCTTGTGTAACTGGGTGGGCGTCATGCTCCGTCAACACGGGGCGTCCGCACCCGATTCATCTGACCGGGTAGTGTTAGGTTTCTATGGGAGGCTCGCCGAGAAGCGTATCTTATGCTTGGCCTGGGGCGGCGACTGGTGCGGCTGGCTCGAATGCTAGGGCCGTAGAATCACAGAGTCGTCGATTTGATTTCCGTTCGCATCAAAGAGGAAGCTGTACTTGCCCTCGCGGATTGATGCTGAGATTCGTTCACGGCCTGGGTGCGTCTGTATGACGTTTGAGAGGGCGGCAAACAGAAACTCTCCGAACGGTGTTGCTGGTGGATCGTTGAGTTGTACTTCTGATGGGTGGCTGCCTTTTATTGTGTGGCAGGTCTTGTTGAAGGTGGAGTGGAATAGTGGTCGCTCTTTAAGGTTGGCTGAGATGAATGAGATGTGCGCGAAGATTTCGCGCAATTGGGCGGGCGAGAGCGGTGCGCGAATTCTCTCGAGCTCATTCATAAATAGGCTCAGGGCGCCACAACTGTCATCGAACACGGCGATGAGGCAAAAGTCGTTGATGCGAAGGAGGAGCGATTTTGAGGCGTAGAGATCTGCGAAGTCGAATGGTTGAATGATTCCGCTTACCTGCTTTGCCGGGAGGAACAGCAATGACCCAAACGCCGACTCATCCAAGATTGACTTCGTGTGAAATGAGCGTGCGACTGCGTGGATGTGGTGAAGATCGGCATGACCGTATGCGTCCGCAATTCTACGAAGGTCGCCAGAGCGGCGATCTCTAGTCTGGTATAGGGTATTGTCCTTTAGGTGGGTCTTGAGGAAGATGAGTGAGAGCCAACGGAAGAACAGGGCGGTGCCGTTTTGTTTGATGAATTGACCGACGCGCTCGAGCCCGCCTTCGCAGAGTTCTTGGATGGGATTTTCAAAAGTTTGGCCCATTTGCGAGTTGCAGCTTGCGCAGCATGGGAGGGTGTATTGTCCATATGTGAGTTTTGTGTTGTTGGGGAGGGTGATTGTGCTCCGGAATAGATCGAACTTTCGCAGTAGCCATCGCGGAAGGATGTGCTCGTCGTTGAATGCTTGGCCTGAGTTTCGGCTGGTGCCGCAAATGAAACAGGCATCTCCTCGTACGATGTCGCGCTCAAAACGCTCTGTGCTGAATAGTAACGTCTGGCCGTCCGTTGTTTCGATGGATCCATCTGGTCTTTGAATTATCAGGTTGTTCATTGTGGCGTAGGGGTAGGGATGTGGGTTTGTGTGCTGGCTGTCTTGCGTTCGGGCGGGTGGATGTTGCCTTGTTTCGCCTCCCTCCAGGCTGGAAGTGCCACGCATGTAGGCTACACTCTGTGGTCCCTTCTCGCCTAGCTTGAGTGGCAGAGCTTGACGCTGGAGTTCAGTTTGAGAGCTCTTTCTCGCGACCGAACTTTCGACTCTGGATGAAGTGTGTCGTGAAATTCCCGATGCGAAAGAAGGTTGTGGCTCGAAGTGGTTCTTATTCTTCGAGATGTACGTCCAATGCCGTCGTCGCGCTGTGCTCGCGCACTCGAATACGAAGCATCAGAGTGGCTGCCTCCTGAACGATGCGGACCTGCTCGAGATGGACGCCAGGCAGCCAGCGCGCGAGGGCGTCACGGATGTACACGCGCGCCAGCTCCGCCAACACCGTGTCGTTGCGCTGGTGGCGCAGCCGCGAGAGGCCCGCGCCGAAGCTGGTGCGCCAGGGCAGCTCGCCAGTGGAGTGAGGCGTGGCGCCCTCCGTCAGCAGCACCTGCCGCACCTTCGAGGCGAGTAGTTCGGCCCCGCTGCCCACGGCGAAGTCCCGCTTCTTGTCTCTGCGGAAGGGGATGAGGAGATTCCGAGGTTGCTGGCTCAAGGTGTCCTCTTCACGGAATGGGGATGGCCGCGCGCACCTGCTGCAGCGTGCGGACGATGGCGTCGAGGGGGGCAATGGCTTCTTCCAACGGGCTCCCCTCAAGGCTGGAGAAGTTCGGCACCTGGGGCCCACCCACAAGCCCCAGGAAGACGTTGAGCAGGGCCATGAGCTGGGAGAGGGCAGCGAGGGCCTTGCCGATGTTGACGGCCTCTTGCGCGGCGTTGGCCTCCGCACAGCCGGCCACCGCCAGGAGTCCCGCGTCTCCAAGCTGGGCGGCGCGTTGCCGGGCCCGCGCCACACTCGACAGGCGCAGCTGCAGGTGGACGAGCTGGTTTCGCGCTTGGCCCAGCTCGCCCAGGACGATGTCGATGACGCCCACCACCGTGTACGGCACCGAGAGCTGGGGGACGAGGCGGAGCAGCTTGGACACCTTCTCCGCCACATTCGGCAGGGCCGCGGCGATGGCTGTCGGGTCCGGCGGAGGCCCCAGCGCGTCAGGTATTGCCTTCACGACTTCGACGAGGGCCAGCACCGCGCCGATGATGTCGAAGATTGGCGTGAGCGGCGCGAGCGCCGGCTGGACGGCCTGCAGGAGCTGGTGGTGCTGCAAGGTGGCTCCGCCGGGCAGGGTGAGCGTGGGCGCCTCGGGCAACGGCGGGATGTGGATGCAGATGGGTAGTGCCATGGGCTTCCTCAAATCGGGTCGGCGATGGGGCGCACCACGCGCCCGGCGATGGTGACTTGAGCGGCTTCGAGGGAGATGGCGCCCACCGCACGCAGGGTGAGGGCGGTGGTGGCCTCCAGGGTGACGGTGTTCTCCTCCGCGTCGAAGGTGAGGCAGTCACCCGTCTTCCGGTTGGTGAGCTTCAGCTTGCGGTGGCCCACGGACTCGTCCAACTCGACGCGGAAGGTGGGCGTGGCGAGGACGCGGTTGTCGGGCGGAGACACCTGGGCTTCTTCGGGCACCTCGCTCTGTCCGCCCGGCTTCCCCCAGTGCGCGCTGAGGTAGTAGGGCGCGTCGACGTCGCCCTGGTTGAAGAAGACAGCCACCTCTGCGCCGACGTGTGGCACCGCGAAGAAGCCCGTGTCCTTGGCGCCCCCGCCGGAGGTGCCCAGGGGCCAGGCCCAGGCGGACTCGGGCTCGAGGACACCGGGGATGCACACGCGGACGCGGCCGAGCTGCGCCTCGTCGTCGCGGCTAGTGACGTAGCCCACGTACATGCCGAGCAGGCGCGTGTCGTGGGCGAGGATGTCGTCGTCGAAGGTGCTCATGGTGGGCTCGCTACCTGGGGAGACTCATTCCGGCTTCAGGGTCCTCGACACCGATGGGCTGCCCGTCGCGGCGGTACTCGATGTACCGGGTGCCGGTGTCCCTCTCGAAGGCCTCGACTTCCTTCAGCGCCCCAGTCGCCTCGGGTGCGCTGGTGTTGGGCTGTCCGCCCTGGGGCTGGCCTTGCTTCTCGGGAGTGGCTTGCTGCCGGCGGCCGGTGCCGTCGCGCGACAGCTTCAAGGCCGTGGTGTAGCCAGACGCGGAGAGGACGTGCTTCGCCTCGGTGACGTAATACTTCCCGGACAGGAAGCTGGAGATGCCGCGCACCTCCACGACGGACTTCGCGCGCAGGGCGGGGTTGCCCACCACCTGGAGGGACAGCTTCACGGTGCCGGCTTCCGCGCGTCGGAAGCGGGCCTCGGACTCGCGCTGGGCTTGGGCAGGTGTCGACGCCGAGGTGGGCTGGACGCTGGTGGTGCTGTTGCGAAGCTGCAGCGACGTGGTGCCCGTGCGCTTGTCCACCACCTCGAGGTAGTCCGCGAGCGTGGTGCGCTCCACGGTGGCACTGCTCGCCTGGGCGTCGATGGTTGCCTTGGCCATGGCGTCACGGCCACGGACGCCCACCTGGCCCACTCGGCGGCCCAGCTCCGACTCGACGTTGACGGAGAGGATGTCGCCCCGGCCCGCGTCCGCGTACCACCACAGCACCTGTGTGGGCGCGGCGGCCTGGTTGCGCGAGCCAAAGGTGAGGCCCCTGTCGTCGACGTGGAACTCGAACTCCTCCCGCGCGGCCAGGCGGCGGAGGAACCTCGCATCCGTCTCCCCGGCCTGGTGGATGGTGTCGAAGGGCTCTCCTGTGTCCTCGACGTGGACGGAGTCCTCCTCGTAGCCGTACTCGGCGGCCACCTCGCGCACCACCTGGGCGCGCGTCTTGCCCTTCCAGGTGCGCGTCTTCGCCTCGCGGTGCATGAGGGCGGAGAGCGCCTGGCCCTCGACGGTGAGCACCTGAAAGCCCTTCAGCTTCTTCACCACCACTCGCCGCGGAGGTGCCATGAGGCCCGGGTAGCCCCAGGACACCTCCAGCACCGCGCCGCCCACCAGCTCGGCCCTGTCGAAGAGCGCCAGGTCAAAGTTGTCCAACTGGAGGGACAGCTTGTCGGCCTTCGTCGCGGAGTCCTCGAAGGTGAGGCCGAGGACACGGCCCTCCAGGGAGAGGGGCTCACCGCTGCGGGCCTTCTCGTGTGCCAGCAGCGTGAGGCGCACGCCAGGCGCGCTCCTGTCGAGGGGCCGCGTCATTCGCTGGCCCTCCGCCGCTGCTCGCTGAGGATGACGTCGGTGAGGACGCGCAGCGAGGGGATGTAGACGCGTCGCCCGGCCTCCAGCTCCAGCGTCGCGTCGATGATGGGCTCCGGCTGGAAGTCGGCGATGGCCCACCAGAAGCCGCAGGCGCGCGGGAGGGGCGCGAAGTAGCGGCCGGCGAGGCCCCAGAGGGAGTCGCCCTGCGCCACGAGGTGGACGCGCGTGTCCGCGTGCGGCTGGAAGCCGTAGGGGACTCTCTCGGTGAGGAAGAGGCGGCCGACCTCGTCCCGGAGGCCGAGGGAGAAGGAGTAGCGGCTGCCGGCGTGAGGGGCCACTACGGCACCTCCTGACGGAGCTGCTCAGAGGTGACGCGGGTGTCCAGCACCTCCTCGAAGGTGACGGTGGCGGTGTAGACGAGGACGCGTCCGTCGACGGCGAGCTGGCGGTACTGGAACTCCACGCTGGCGACGACGCACTCCACGGTGAGGATGCCGGGCCAGAGGACGAGGACACGCGGCGGTGCTGTCGCCAGCACACCCTCGGTGCCCGCCGGGGGCACGGTGAGCGCCCGCAGGAAGCCGCGGAACGCCATGATGTTGGACGTGTCGGCCTGCTGCGTGGCGAAGAATGTGTCCAGGTAGAACTCCACGCCCGCCAACTGCCGGTTGGAAGTGCCCTGAAACTGGAGCACCTGGTGGGAGAGGCCCGGCACCGCCAGGCGATTCCAATTCACCTGGAGCTTCTCGGTGAGCTGGGTGGGGTTGAAGAGGCACTCCATGGCCTCGCCGGTGAGGACATTCACCAACACGCAGCGGGGAGGACGGGCGAGGCCGGCAGCGATGGGCACGTGGGGCCCGCCTTTCAGTACGCCGGCATGGGGGAGAAGCTGCGGGAGGCTGCGTCTCTCTCGGCGCGCGCCGTGGCCTGGGCAAGCACCTCGCCGTCCACCTGCAGGCTGACGAGGACGGGCGCGGCGGGAGTCGCGGCCGGCTGCGAGGAGAGCACCTCGGGCTGGGGCAGCGAGGCCTGGAGGGCCGCCACCGCCGGCATGGACGAGGACTCCAGGGGCCAGTCCACTGGCGAGGTGGGCGAAGCGGTGGCGACGACGGGCGACGGTGTGGCGGCGCTGCCGGTGGAGTCCTCGAGGCCGAAGGCGACGGACAAGTCCCGGTGGAGGCCCAGCCGGGCAGTCCGCAGCGCCTGCTGCAAACCGGTGTTCGCTCCGAAGAGGCTCGCCACCGCGTCCACGACGCCGAGGATGGCGCCCACCAGCTCCAGGAGGACGCCGGAGATTGCGTCGACCGTGCCGAAGACGATGAGCCTCAGCCCCGTCCAGGCCTCGGCCCAGTTGCCGGTGAGGGCGCCCCCCAACGTCAACACCACGCCCCAGAAGACGTCGACGATGCCGGAGAAGGCCGCCAGGGCGGCGTTGAGGATGCCCCCCACCACCGACACCACGAGGGAGACGGCGGACACCAGCACGCCCACGACGGTGGTGATGTTGCCGATGGCAAACCCGATGGCTTGCCCCATGGCCACCCAGATGCTGCCGCCTTCCCTCGCGGCGGAGCTGGTGCCCAGGAGGCCAGAGAGCGCCCCGCCGAGGACGCGGCCCAGGTGCGCCAGGCTGCCCAGGAGGACGTCGACGCCGGCCTTCATGTAGCCCCACTGTCCCGCCAGGCCCTCCACCACTTCCGCGGCGGCCGTCAGGCCCCTGACGACGAAGTCGAAGACGCGGGCGAGGGCGCGCCCCACCGTGGCCCCCGCGTCGCCGAAGGCGGCGAACTTCGCCGCCGCCGTGGCCGCGTCGTCCCGCTCGGAGAGGACGCCCAGCGCCTCGCCCACACGCCGCAACGTCGCCTGGAATGCGTCGAGGGTGGGGCGTGCGGCTTCGAGCCCGGAGGAGAAGCCGTCGGCCAGGCCGGAGAAGAAGCTGTGGACGCGGTGTGCCCACAGGTAGAGGTTGATGAGGAAGTCGTTCAGGCCGGCGTTCTGCGCCTGGCCCAGTTCCTCCCGCACCGCGCCGGAGAAGCCACCGTCCTCGAAGAGCTGGACGAGGCCGCGGAAGGCGAGCGTCACCTGCTCCTGCACACGCCGCGCGAAGTCGCCCAGGCCACCGAGGTTGTGACGGAAGGCGTAGGCGAGGCCGGCCACGGCGACACCCAGGAGGACAACAGCTGCTACCGCTGGCAGCACCGTGGCCAGGAGGCTGCCCAGCGTGAGGCCCAGCACCTTGAGGCCCACCACCATCAGCGCCAGGCCCACCTTCGCGGCGATGACGGTGCCGACGAGAGTAACCAGGCCGCCAGCTCCGAGCGCGAAGGCTGCGAAGGCGCGCTTCACCGGGCCAGGCAACGCCTGGAAGACACCCAGCACCTGCTGCACCGTGCTGGCGACGAGGGTGACGAGGGGCTTCAAGACTTGGGCGAAGGGCTCCCCGAGGACGATGGCCAGCGTCTCCAGGTTGCCGGCGAGCAGCGTCTTCTGGCCCTCGAAGGTGTCCAGCATCTGCTTGCGGAACGCCTCGGCCGTGCCGCCCGCATTCTCGAACTCATCGCGCAGGTACTTGAGGGCCTCGGCGCCGCGGACGACTTCGCCGGTGTCCTTGCGGATGCCGTTGGTGAACTGCGTGAGGATGGCATTCACGCCGCCCAGCGCCTCGCGGCCGAAGGCCTTCAGCAGGAATGCGGAGCGCTGTGCCTCCGTCATGCGGCTGAGGGCCGGTGCCAGCTCGTCGAGGATGCCGAGGAAGGAGAGGAAGTTGCCTTTGGAGTCGGTGACGGCAACGCCCAGGCCGCGCAGGTGCTCTTGCACCTGCGGGTCCGCCATGCGCTCCATGGCGACGGCCACGGCGGTAGAGGCGCGCTCTACGCCGGGGACGACGTTCTTCACGAGGCCCAGGGCGATGAGCGTCTCGGGCAGGGACTGGTTGAGGGCCTGCGCACCACGCGCGGCGGTTCCGAGGGCCAGGGGCAACTCATTCGCGCTGAGGGCGAAGACGTTGACGGCCTGGAGCATCTGGTCGACGGAGAGGGCTGCCTTGTCGGTGGAGATGCCGAAGGCCTTCATCGCCTGCGACGCCAGGCCCGCCGCTCCCTGGGGTGTCAGTTCCCCCAGCGAGCCACCGGCCAAATCCAGGACGGGCTCCAGCAGCTTCATGGCCTCAGCGGCAGTGAAGCCGGCCTGGGTGAGCTCGCGCAGGCCCAGCACCGACTCGGTGGGGGTGAACTGCGTGGCGAGGCTTGCTTGGATTGCCGCGTCCCGAAGCTGCCCAAGCACCTCGGCCGAGGCACCAGAGACGGCGGCCACGCCCGCCACGGCCTGCTCAAATTGGCCTGCAGTGTTGGCCAGGGACAGCGACGCACCAAGGGTGACGGCGCCCGCCGTGAAGAGGGCCATGGCGACGCCGAGCCGCTGGAAGGCCCCTTCGATGCGCGCGGTGCCCAACCCCACGCGCCTGTCCAGGCTCATGAAGTTGCGCTCCACCCCTTGAAAGGTGCCAGAGGCCAAGTCCCGTGCCGTGAAGACGAAGCCCAGGCCGAGGTTGTTGAGCATTCGCTACCTCCGCTTCGCGGCCTTCTCCAAGGCCTTCGCCTCGCGACTGCGCTGCTGGCCGATGCGCTCGAGGAGCCAGTCCCTGTCCGAGGTGGGCAGCTCCAGGGCGTCACCGAGGGGAGCTGCGAGGCCGCTGCCTCCGTGCTGGTGCCAGCACAGTTGGAAGAGGCCCTCGCGCCATGTCTCCAGCGTCACGCGAGGGAAGAGGTGGAGCGCTCCCGGCGCCTCGTCGTCCGCTGCTTCCCCGGAAGGAAGAAGCCCCGGTCGAAAGGGAGCTCCACCTCCTGGCGCATGAAGCACTCGGGGCACTCGACTTCGAGCGTCGTGTCCACCCCGCAGTCGACGCGGTCGAACTCGTCGACGAGGAAGTCCGCGTCGCGCAGGCTCAAGTCCTCGAGGAAGCGGCGCTTGTCGCGCGCGTCCACGCCGTCGACGTCCAGCACCCGGTAGGCGAGGACAGAGGACAACAGCTTCTCCGGCGCCGCGCGCTGCAGCTGCGGCAGGCGCCGCTCGTCCTCACCCGTCAGCAGCTTGAAGCGCACGCGCTTGCCGGCGTCGGGCAGCGTCGTCTCGAAGCGGTTGCCGGCCATGAATGCCGCGCGACTGGCGTCCGAGAGGGCGCGTACCGGCAACTGCGTCAAGTCCAACTCCCAGTCGATGCGGACCCGGCAGGCGGCATTCTGGCAGGGGACGGCGAAGACGTAGTCGGGGCCGTAGGTGAGGACGCGCACCCGGAGGAGGGCGAAGAAGCGGTCCCCCTGCAGCACCTGGCCCCAGTCCACCTTCCCGTCGGCGAAGGCGTAGGGGCCTGCCTCTTGAGTCTCCTCCCAGCACGCGGAGAGCAGCTCATCCACCTGGCCGCCGCTCTTCGCCAGCTTGCGGTCAGCGAGGACCCGCTCCTCCCGCACCTTCATGCCGCGAATGCGGCCCGTCAGCCCCGAGGGGCACGAAACGATGTCGGCCATATTTGTCTCCCGGAGACACAAAGCCCTCGGGAGGCGAATCGGGGACATCGCCAGGTTGTCACTCCATGGGGGCACAGCTACAGGAATCAGGTGCGTGGGCGGCTTTCTTCGGCCGACTGCTCCACACGGCGGCTCCGATGAGGAGCGCGGTGCCCGTGTATACGACTGCATCCACTTCCAGTACGAACTTGCCGATAAGGACGGCGGTTGCTGCCGCTGCGCCGAGAACGAGCGGACCGAGGCTGCGGTGCCTCCGCGCTTGGTAGGCGAGGCTCCCGAGGGCGATTAGCAGCGTGCCCGCGGTAATCGGTAGAAGCCACGCCGCGCCCATCAGGAAGGGTACTCCGAGTGCACTGAGTACACCGGCATAGGCGGGCCAACACGAGGGACAGGCGACGACAGGTAGCGCGGAGCTGAGCACGCTGGGCAGAATCGCGAGGCTGCTGCCGAAGCCTTTTCGGGGGCTTGCGAGCGGCGAAGCTTGCAGCGCAGTCACGATGGCGTCCATGGGAGGAGCGCCTCGAACGTCGCTCCCCATGTAGATGCGACATGCCGAGCCGCCTGCCGGCGCGTCTCCCGTGACGTCGCGGCCATCAACGAGAATGGTAGGAGAGCCGTATCCGCGAACGTGGGCGGGAGCATTCTCCGCGGTGACGTCGTGCTCGGACCATGACGGCGACAGGCCGACCGTCGCGAAAGCGCGCAGGAGCTGCTCGCGGGCAACAGAAATGTTCGGGCAGTCAGGGAAGAACAGGAGTTCAACGGTCGGCATGTGCAGTTCCTTCGGAATCGAGTGCATCGAGGAAGGGGCACGCGCTTGTAGGGCCTGTCCCAGTGCAGGATGCGGCGAGCTTCGCGAGGGCATCTCGCACCCGCTGAAGCTCTGAGAGCTTGGCATCGACATCGCTGAGTTTCTCAACCGCGCGAGCCTTCACATCCGCGCACGTCTTGCCGCGCGTAACGCGCAGCGATAGCAGCTCGAGAATCTCCTTGAGGGTGAATCCGAGCACCTTCGCGGCCTGCACGAAGCGAATGCGTCGCACCGTGTCGGCGGGGTACTGCCGGTAGCCCGAAGCATTTCGAGCGGGCCTGGGGACGAGCCCTTCTTTTTCGTAGAAGCGCACAGTCTCGACGCCGACCCCAGCGCCGCGCGCGACTTGACCGATGCTGAGACGGTCCTTGGAGTCCATGCCCAAAGCATGGACCCTGTAGTGCACTACGGAGTCAAGAGGTGCGGCGAGAGTACCTAGAGCCAGGCGCTTGGCCGCCTAGCGTGTGAGCTCAAAGAAATCGTAGGTGAGGGTGACGCTTTCGATGACATTTTCATCGGACTCGTTGTCCCACTCGCCTGCGACGAACTTCACCGGCCAGGCGCGGGAGAGGCTCCACCGGCGCAGCGTGGTGCCGTCTCTGTCCTGCTGGACGATGTCGAGGTTGCGCTTGTAGAGGCTGTCCGGCAGGCCCAGTCCGCTGGCGGTGTGGACGACGTCCTGGAACCAGTCGAAGAGCTGGTGGTCCTGCGTGGCGCCTCTCTCCAGGGTGACGTCGGAGAAGGTGAGGCGCCCCGGGGACTTATTGGGGATGAGGCTGCCGCCCTCGAAGTACTGGACGTTGGCAACCTCGACGGACAGCTCGCTGCACTTCTGGAAGCCAGCGTGTGAGATTGAGTCCGCTTCAACAACGAAGCGGAATCGCTTATGAAAACTACGCGGGTTGCCGATGATGGCCATCTGCTTCTCCTGCTCGTTCGTTGCGCCTGCGTTCCCAATACCGTTCCCGGTCTCGACGGCTCTTCTCTTTGTGGCAGTCCACACAGAGCGTCTGCCCGTTGGATGCCGTGCCATCACCGGCCTCACATACGGGGATGACATGGTCCGTGGTGAGGTTTTCAGTGCTTCCGCAGGCTCGACAGCGGTAGCCGTCACTTTGGAAGATTTCGCGCCGAATGCTCGGCACTAAATATTGCCCGCCTCGGCCAGAGCGAACCAGGGAGCGGTCAGCAACCCAGTTCGGATGGTTCTCACGGACGCGAAGTCGCAGCATGCATTCGCGGCGAAAGGATGGAATCCCATCTCGGTAGTATGAAGGATGGATTCTGATGGTGCGTCCGCACCCACAGGCGCATGAGTGCTCGCCTTGTTGCTCGCGCACCCACCCGGCAATGTTCTTCGCGCGCGGATGCGTCACACGCAGGGCATGGCCCCGCTTGAAGCGGGGAAAGCCCTTGCGGCGATGTTGACGCGACGGTTCGAAGGATTCTCCGCAGCCGCACGCACAGAAATGCTTGCCTCGATTGTCAGCAACCCACTGCTCGAAACCCGTCTTGGCGTTGTGTCCAGGGAGAAAACTTGGAATGCGGTTGGGCCGCGGGTCTTTGCTCATTTCGAGGCGACCGCTGCAACCACAGAAACAAGAGTGCTCGTAGAAGCGAGGGCCGAGGGGAGCAGAAGCACGAGGAGGCGGTTGAGGAGAGGGTGTCATCCAGCCAGCTCCGCTTCCAGGGCGCGGGTGTCCTGAGAAACCCGCAGGACGATGAACTCGGCGGGCTTGTTGGTAGCGAGCCCAATGCGCGCCACCAGCTTGCCGGCGAAGACGACGGACGGCGGGTTGAGGGCGTCCGAGACGTCGACGAAGAAGGCCTTGGCGGGCTCCTGGCTGCGGAACGCGCCATTCTTCATCTGGGCGAGGAGGAAGGCGGCAATGGAGCGCCGCACCTGGGCGCGCAGCCCTTCTGTGTTGTTGCGGTGCCGGGCGAACTGCAGCCCTGCCTTGAGACTGCGCTCGATGAAGGACACACCCCGCCGCTCGGCGACGTAGGGGAAGTTGCCGCTGGCCTTCAGCGTGCGCGAGCCGTCGATGAAGCGCGGCAGGCCCGGCCCCGTGGTGAGGGGATTGATGCGGCGGGGGTAGACGAGGTCCCTCTTCTTTTCGTCCAGAACTTCCTTAGACTCGAAGCCGAGGACGCCGAACATTCGCCCGGCTTCGATGCCTGCGGGGGCGTCATACACACCGCCGGGGCGCGCGGAGTCGTTGCGCGCGAAGACGCCGGCGATGATGCCGGAGGGCGGGACGACGAGCTGCTCCACGTTGCCGAAGACGCCGCGGGCGGGGTTGAGCACCTTGACGCGGGGCCAGTAGAGGGCCGCATGCTCAGAGAGGCCTTCGAGGGCGGCCTCCTGCGAGACGTAGGAGACGATGTCCGCCGCGCTGTAGCCCGCGGGCGAGTCCAAGAGTGCGAAGGCCAAGCCATCGCGGGCCACCTCGCAGTAGCGCACCATGGCGTTGTGGACGGCGGGCGTGGCGCGCCCGGGCACCAGGAGGAGGGAGACGTCTTGCACCGCGTCGAGCGCGTAAAAGGCCGCTCCCGCTGGCCTCGGAGCCGATGAAGTCCGTGTCGTCCAAGCCGACGAGGCCGTCCGCACCGCCCGAGAGGGCCACCGTCTGCACGTCGAGGAGCGCGTCCGGTTGCACCATGAAGGCCCGGACGTAGGTGGAGCCGGTGCGCTCGTCATTGAGGACGCGCTCGACGTAGCGTGCGTCGCCCCGGGCCGAGGAGAGGTTGGGGAAGGACTCGCGGTAGGCACCGTCCTCGAGGACGAGGACGTCGAAGGCGTCGGGCGAGCCATTCGTCGCGAGGCGCACCTCCACCTCGATGCGGTTGGCGTAAGTGCCCGCGTCCTTGGCCTCCAGGTGGAGGGCGTCCACCGCCCCTGAGGCGTCGCCCGTGTGCAGCAGCGCGTCCAGGCCGAGGGCGGAGCCCGCGTCGCCCTGCGCAAGCAAGGAGGCTCCAGGCCCCGTGGACTGGGTGAGCACCTGCAGAGTCCCGAGTGAGGAGGGCGCCACGCGGACACCCGCCACGGCAGCCTCCATGAGGGCCCGTACCTCAGCCAGCTCGACGGCGCGCAGACTCTGGACGTTGCCGCTACCCACCTGGGGGCCGAGAGGGAAGCCGAAGGCGGCGCCAGCCACCTCGTCGCCTACCTCCAAGCGGCTGGAGACGCCCCGGGTGTCGCTGGCGATTCTCAGCACACCGTCCTCCACGGTGGCGCGCCCCCCAACGATGCTCGCGTTGAGGACGGCGGCCACCTCCTGGGCGGTGGCCTGGGCCATGTCATCGAAGTCTCGCTCGGTGAAGGGGATGAAGACGTCGCGCCCGTCGTCGACGCGCACCCGGAGCGACTGTCCGGCGGTGAGGGCGTAGGGCCCGGGGCGGCCCGCGGAGACAGAAGCCGCGGCGCCGGAGAAGACGACGTCCACCGCCTCGGCGCCGTTGACGGATACTCCCAGGCGCTGGCCGTCTCCGAGGGTGAAGGGAGGCCGCAGGGTGCCGCGCACGACAGCAGGCGTGGGCCCGCCTCCCGTGGTGAGGGCCGCCGCCGCGCGCGTGGCCGTGTGCGACTCGGGGTCGAAGGCGTCCTCGTAGTGGACGGTGCGCACCACCCAAAGGTGGCTGCCGCCATTTTCGAAGAAGCCCATGGCGGCCAGGGCCAGGTCGGAGTCCGGGGTGAAGCCGCCGAAGGTGGCCTGGTACTCATCGAAGGAGGTGCACAGCACGGCCTGGCCAATGGGGCCACGCTCCGCCAGGCCGACGGCGCCAGCCACGGAGGTAGGGGCGGCGGGAATGCCGCGGATGCGCGGCTCCTCCTCCTCCACGACGATTTTCGACGACAGCAACTCACGACTCATGGGGCACCTCGCTTCTTCCGAGACACGCGCGCAGACGCTTCCGGCGCGGAAAGGGGCGGAGACGACACAGGGGATGGGGATGCCGGTCGCTTCAGGACGACCTCGCCCCGGCGAATGGCAGCCGCCACCAGAGGCACGGAGAGGACGGCCTCAGGGACGTCCTCCAGCGTGACGCCCGTGGCCAGGGTGAGGGAGGAGGGCAGGCGCCGGCCGCCACGGCCTGGCTGCACGCCGCAGGCGCATGCGCCGCGCGCCACGCAGTACGACTCATGGGGCAGGAGGAAGGTGGCGAGCCTGCCCACGGCATTGGTGAGGGTGACACTCATGAGGTGCCTCCAGAGAGAGAGTCGGTTTCGAGGTGCGTCCCGGCGACGGCCTTGCCGATGTCGAGGGGCAGGCCCTCGTCCACGTCGAAGCCGCGCACCACCAAGCCCCAGGTGAAGGCGCGCACGTCGTCACGGCTGCCCAGTTGCGTGCGCACCTCGCCGTCCGCGTCCATTTCCCAGCGGACGGTGCCGAGTGAGGCGTCCTCGGCGTCCCTCGGCATGGCCAGCCAGCGGTTGCGGTTGAGGAAGGTGGCCACGGCGGCCATGAGGTTGAAGAGCTCGGCGGTGCGCTCGGAGGCCACCGTGAGGGTGAAGGCCAAATCCACCGTGTACGCGGGGCGCCTGCGCACCAGCTCCGTGCCGGAGGGGCCCTGCACCACGTCCTCATGGAGGACGTTGGTGGAGTAGCGACGACTCTCGCGCAGCGTGGGGCCTGACAGCACCACCGAGGGCAGCGAGGCCATGGCAATGACGTTGAGGCCGTCGGCCACCGTGTCGTCGTAGTCGACGGAGACGCTGGCACTGACGTTGGCCACCACCTGCCGCTTCAACTCACGCAGCAGGGTGCGTACGAGGCGGGTGAGGTCCGCTTCCTTCGCAACGCGCGGGCGCAGGTAGCGGTACGCCCCCGGAAGGACAGCGGCCTCGCCTGGAATGGGGCATCCGTCCGCGGAGAGGTTGAGCACCTCCACGTCGACGGTGCCCACCTCGTGGACCGGCGTCCGCACATCCGCGAAGTGGGTGCCCGCCTCTTCACGGATGGAGAGCACCTCCGCGCGCAGTCCGCCCAGGCGCACGGCCACGTGTGCCGCGAAGCCGACGCCAACGAGGCGGAGAATGTCGCCGCCGCTGGTGGGGCCCGAGGAGGGCGTCACGGAGGTAAGGGAGGGGACGGCCATTACCCGGGACCTCCGAGGCCCAGCTCCTTCGCGACGCGTGCGAGGAAGCGGCGACTGGCGCCTTGGCGAAACCGTGCGAAGGCCGGCCGGAGGAAGGGGCGTGCCGGTGTCTGCGTCACAATGACGCCGCGTCCACTGCCGCCGGTCCGTGACTGGCCGGCCAAGCCGGCTTGGCGCAACAGCGAGAAGAGGAAGCGCCGCATCTTCGGCGTCATGGGGATGGCGACGGGCGGACCTCCGTACTCCTGCAGCTGCGCCACGTCGACGAGGGATTCGCCGTCTGGACTCTTCGCCGAGCGCGACACGCCGATGAAGGCCTCGTCACCTTCCACGACGACGGAGATGGAGTTGCGCAGCGCGCCGGAGACGAGGAGGGCCTTCGTCCCGTTGAAGCCTGCGAGTTGGCGCGCCGCCAGGGTGAGAGGGGAGGGTGGGCGGAGTGGCTCGCCACCTGGCGCCTGCTGGGAGAGGCCCTGCACCACCTCCTTGCGCAGGGCATGCGCCTCCTGGCGCAGGGCCGCCTGCATCGCCCCCTCAAGGCGCGACGAGCCCGCCTCCAGCAGCTTACGGGCCCGTGCCCAGTCTCCGGTGCGCGAGACGGCCATGGGCGTCTCAGCCCTTCTTCGCCCGCAGGTGGGGGACGTGCGAGTTGAACCACTCGAGGGCCACGTGGGTGGCCTCACTCACCACCGCACCGTGGCGGACGGACACCGAGGTGAGGGCCAGGGTGTGCGCGGCGACTTCGACGTCCTCCGGCCGGCAGCCGTAGTGCTTGAGGCCCTCGGCCATGGGGCGCACGGCGGGCAGGGTGCCGTAGCGCCAGTAGTGCAGCTCCAGGTTGCAGGTGTACGCCTCGGCCTCGTAGCGCGCGCGCGCGGAGGAACTGGTGGCGTAGGCCAGCTCGTAGCTGGGGCCCTCCTCGTCATGCTGGACGACGTGCTGGTGCTCGTGGACGCACACCACCACCTGGGCCCACAAGTCCCAGCCGGACTTCGGCGTGCCCACCTCGAAGGGCAGGTAGAGGGTGCGGCCCACGGTGGTGGCGTAGCGCTGGAGGAAGCGCTGCCTGTCGAGGATGCCCATGCGTTGAAGCACTTCGGCCGCAAGCTGCATTTCGAGGGAGTCGGCCTTGTTGGCCGTCTTGGTGCGGAAGCGCTCCTGCATGTACTTCCAGAAGGCCCACACCTCCGCGGGCTGGATGTCGCGCTGGAAGAGGCCGCCCACTCGGGGGAGGGACTGGAGGTAACCCTTCACAGGACACCGCCTTTCTCGGCGCCCGCGTCCACGGTGCCGGCGTCGAAGGTGCCCGCGTCCACGGTGATGGGCAGGCAGGTGTGGCCGGCGACGCCCTCTTCGTTGACGTAGGTGCAGGTGAAGGCTGTGCTGCTGTGCTCGCTGACCGCGTCGCAGTCGGCCAGTGGCTGCCAGTTGTCGTCGCCGTTGCAGATTTCGGCGACGTTGCCGGCGCAGCGCGTGGACACCGGCGCGCAGCCGTCCGGCGCGCGGCAGCGGGTGAGGAGGGCGGTGGCGAGAAGTGGGGCGAGTAGCAGTGCTTTCACGTGAGTCCTCGGGCTTGGGGCCTGTCGTTGAAGGTGACGAGCAAGAGATTCCGGCGAGGCCTCCGGCGGTGGAGTCCGAAGCCCGTGGGGCGCGCCTCCGTGACGTACAGCCCGGGGGGCGTCCTCACGGCCTGCACGAGGGCGCCCGCGACGTCGTAGAGGGCGCCCAGCCTGTCACTGGGACGGATGAGGGCGTCACCCGTGGCCGCATCGACGAGTCCGAGGCGCTCCAAGTCTCGGAAGTGGAAGACGAGTTCGAAGCTCGTCCGGGGGCTGTTGCCGGAAGGAGTCATGCGCAATGACTCAAAGGCATCCGGCTCCACCTGGCAGGGGACACGCACGGGCGGAAATTCGCGACGGAAGGCATCGGCAAGGCCGTCGTCGTCCGAGTCCTCCAGCACCGGCTCGCGGAAGTCCGCGTCGTACCCGCTGGCATGGGGGCTCGGGCCCGGGCTCGCCATGGCGGCGGTGTCCAAGCGGTGCAGCTCCGCGAGGAAGGGGAAGATGAGTCTGCCCCTCATCAGGCCACTCCGGGCAGGGAGGGCTTCACATAGGGGGCGAGGAGGGTGTCCACCTCCGGCTCTCCGGTGAGAGGCCGCACCGCGGGGCGGACACTGTCGAGGCGGTAGCTCTGCTCGCGCGTCCTCTCCTCCACCACCCGCCAGCGCGTGCGCTCCTCCAGGGAAGCCTCGTCCGCCAGCGGCGAGAGGCTGCGAAGGACGAGGAGCATGCAGGCGCGGCGGATGGCGGGCGGTGTGCGACCCTCGGGCGTCCCGTCCGCTTCGGTGTAGCCCCAGCGCGCGCCTACGGTGATGTTGTCCTCGCCGCGCGGGAAGACACGGCCATGGCGGAAGGTGAGGCGAGGCCCGTCGAAGCCCGCGCCTACCGGAGCGCCCACCACCACCAGGCGCTCCTTGGAGAAGGACACGTCCGCCCCGTACATCGCCAGGCGGTAGAGGCGGATGGGCGGTACCGGCAGCCAGAGGGACGGGGTGCCGCGCCCGTCGAGGTGCAACGTCGCCGAGCGCGGCTCGAAGTACCACCCTGTCACCTTGTCGATGGTGCGCGTCGCCTCTTCCAGGAGGACGGCCAGGCGGGTGTCGCCCGCCATGGCCGGTGTGACGCCCTCGGCGCGCATGTCGGCCACCGTGGCGTACACGTCAGTCCTTCTCCCGCTTGGCGCGGCGCGTGTCCTTCTCCTCGCTGGCCTTCGGCAAGTCTTCCGTCGTCATCGTGCCGGCGGGCCGCGCCGCACTCAGCTTCAGCTCGTCGCTGGCGCTGCGCTTCACGCGGGCCTCGTCGGCCTCAGTGACGTCGAGGGCCTTCGCCTCGGCTTCCGTGCAGACGTCGAAGGCGAGCGGCGAGTAGGTGTCACCGGGCAACTGGTGGACGGTGCGCAGGTAGTCCGCCACCGGCTTCTCCACCCGGTACCAGCCGCGCTCCTCCTGGAACTTGATGCCGGCATACGTGTAGCGCCGCAGCACGTGGCCCCGGCGCGCGTCGTAGGCCTTCAGTCGGACGAGATGGGAATTGTCCATGGTGGGCCTCACAGCTGCACGTTGATGGCCTTGGCCGTGCCCGGCTCCTCCGCGAACTTCGCGTCGAAGCGCAGCGTGGCCACCACCTTCAGCGTCCCCTCGGAGATGTCGCGCGCCGACTCGAGCCGAATCTGCCGCCAGATGCCGACGTGGATATTCTTGGGGTTGCACAGGAGGATGGCCGTGCGGTCATTCGTCGCGCCGAGGTTCTCCGGCCAGAGAGGAATGGGCCGCAGCGGGACGCCCGAGTAGAGGACCGGCGCGTCGCCCTCGAGGAACTTGTCGCCGACAGCCGTGGCCCGCTCCGCCAGCGTGCTGCGGTAGTCCAGGTCCGCGTCTACGCTGGTAAGAGGAACCCCATGCTGCTCTTGTCGCGCAGATGCTCCGAGGGCAGCGACTTGAGCAAGTCGCCGAGGACGTCCTTGGAGATGGGGGCGCCGGCCGCGTCCACGACGTTGCTGGTGGCCTGCTTCAGCACGCCATCCATCGTGGCGAGGAAGGCGTCCGAGGAGGCCGTGTCCCCGTTGACGAGGATTTCCTCCATGTCGCGGCTGATGGCGTCCGCCATCATCTCCATGAGCGTCTGGCGCAGCTCGCCGCGCTCGATGGAGTCCTCCAGCACCTCGTCGGAGAGGCGCACCTCGCCCTTGAAGAGCTTGGCGTCCAGCTCCACCTGGGAGAGGTCGGGCTTCACGCGCTGGGCGGCGGGGACGGCGGTGGCTTCCTGGCCGGGGCGGAGGATGCGGCTGCCGAATTTCAGTTTGCTGAACTGCTGCTTGGGGGCAGCCATGGGCACGACGGTGCATTGCTGCAGGAGCACCGACTGCTTGATGAGCAGGCGCATGAACTTCTGCGCCTGGGCGGGCTGGAGGATGCCGCCGCCCGCCGTGAGGTCGGCGAGGGCCAGGTCGGCCTTCTCCAGGAGGGTGCGATTGTCGAGACGACTCATGAGGGCTTCCTTGGGCGGTGAGGCTTCCTGGGTGCGGGTGGGACGTCAGACGTCGTGGAAGGAAAGCGCTTTGTCGACGCTCTCCCGGTTGAGGGGCTTGTTGAGGTCGAGCGGCCAGCCGACGTCCTCGACGATGGGCTTGGGCGGGCGCTCCGCGGGGGCGGTGCTGTTGGGCAGGCCGAACTGCTTCTCGACGCGGCCGAGGCGCTGGTGCTGCTCCTTCACGGAGCCCTCCAGCGCGCGGACGGCGTCGGTGAGCTTCATCAGGCCTTCCATGACGCCAGAGGCGTCGGGGCCCGGCGTGGGCGCGGGTGCGGGCGGAGCCGGCGGCGGAGTCGGAGCGGGGTTGGCGGCCTTGGCGCGCGCCTCGACGTCATCCTCCTCGTCCTCGTCCTCCAGCGTGTCGGCCAGCGCGCGCAGGTGCTGGGCCACCTCCACCACACGCACGCCGTCGATGCCGTCCGTGGAAGCCAATGCCTCGACGAGGGCCGTCACCGCTTCGAGGGCTTGCTGGGCCGTGGCGAGGAGCGCGTCATCGGCCTTGGACGTGTCCGAGGTGGTGCTGGTGGCGCCCTCGGCATGCGAGGTGTCCTGGGGAGCGTCGTGCATGGTGTCTCCGTCTCGCTTCACGAGGAGGAAGCGGTGCTTGTTGGCGGCCCTGTCCACGAGGGAGACCTCCTCGACCACCATGTCGACGAGGCGGTGGACGGAGGCGGAGCCTTGGGTGGTGCTCGTCATGCGGCCTCCGGCTGGGAGTCAGCGGCAGGTGTGTCGGAAGGGGGCGGCTCGGTGGCAGGGGTGGCCTCGGGGAGCCGGCGCGCGGTGCCGCCAATGCTGAAGCCCGTTAGCTGCCCGTCCTTCACGCGTTGCCAGAGCTCGTCCGAGAGGACGCGCACGGCGAGCAGCCAGGTGCCCTTGCGCACTGGCACCTCGCCCAGGTTGAAGTCGACGGGCGCCAGGTAGCTCTCCAGCACCTTGACGTGCCCGTTGACGCGCATCTGGTGCATGAGGCCCAGGCCGCCAAACTCCTCCATGAAGCGGTGCGCGGCCTGGCGAATCTCCGCGGCGGAGTAGACGTCGCCCTGCGCGTCCACCGTCTCCGGCTCCAGGACGATGCCCAGGACGTAGCGCTCGTCGTCGGGCGCGACGCCCTTGAGGAGGGACGTCGTCGTGATGAAGGAGGCGGTGTCGGGCGACTCCTCCGGCTGCCAGTCGTCCACCGTGAAGTCCGGGCCGCCTTCCAGCGCCTTCGCGGCGGGCTGGTAGTTGGAGACGAGGAGCTGCGTCAGCACGGAGGAGCCGCCCACGCCGCGCATGGCGGCGATGGTGCGAGGCGTCCGGATGCGCTTCACGAAGAAGTCGGAGCCCTTCAGCAGTCCGGGTAGCTTGCCCCGGATGCCATACGTCATGAGCCAGCGGCCCTTCAGCGACTTGAGGACGCCGTAGAAGCGCTCCTCGTCGAACTGGCCCTCGCCGACGTCGACGTTGTAGCCAGGGTAGGGTGGGTCCAAGAAGAGGACGGTGTCCCTCCCGTCGTACTTGCGGACCACCTTCTCGTAGTCGCCGCCGTGCACCTTCACGCGCTTGAGGCGTGGGGCGAACTGCTCAATCCGCGCGAGCGTCTTTGCCTGCGTGCCCGCGCCGCTGGGGCTGAAGCTGCGCCCGCGCAGCTTCCCGTAGGAGAAGTGCGTCAGGTAGAGGAAGCGGTGCAGGCGCTCCACGTCCCCCTTCGGCTTGGCGTCGAAGAGGCTCTTGAAGGTCTTCTCGTCGCCCACCCACGGCAGCTTCTTCAGCTTGGCCAGATTCGCGGGCGTCAGCTTCTGGATGAGCCGGTACGCGTCGGCGATTTCGGTGTCCGCGTCGTTGATGGCCTCGACGTCCGAGGGGGCCTTCTCGAAGAGGACGGCGGCGCTGCCGGCGAAGGGCTCCACATACGTCTTGTGCGCGGGCAGCATCGCCACCAGGCGCTTCGCCAGGCGCTTCTTGCCCGCCGGGGAGCCCCAGATGGTCTTCTCCACCGGCTCACCCTGGAGGGACTCCAGGACATGCCGGGCCCGGGCGAGGGCTTTCGTGAGCGTGTTACCCATCGCGGAGTCCCTCCGGGTCGAAGCCCCACGCCAGCTCCCCGGAGGTGGGGAGGTTGAGGTCGCGAGGCCAGACGACGGGCGTCGCCTCGGCCTTGGCCGTGGACGTCGACTCCGGCGTCGTCGTGCTGCCCTCCGGCGTTGGAGGTGAGGTGGGGGGAGGTGTCGAGGTTGCCTGCATCGCGGTTCGTCTCCGGAAGAGACAAAGGCCTGCGACGCGAAATCGGGGACATCGCTACGTTTTCAGAGTGGAGTAGTCCCGCGTTTGATTCCGTCAGGAAGGCGTGGCACTCCCCTCTCCGAAGACTGAGACTGTTGCCCTCGCGCGAGTACCGAGAGGAAACCTGCTGATGGCATACGCACGCTTCGGCCGCGATTCGGACGTCTACGTGTACGAGGACACCCGTGGGGGATTCACCTGCGAGCGATGCCCAAGCGTCGGCCAGCAGTTTCGCTGTGCAACTGCGGTCGAGATGGCCACGCACCTGCGTCAGCATCGGGCGAAGGGCGACGTGGTGCCGGAGGACGCCATTGTGGAACTGGAGAGTGAGCCGCCGAGTCGCTAATCACCGATGACTGCCTGTCCGAGCCGGGTAGGGCAATTCCGGGGTCTGTTCGCGGCCATCGTCACGCCAGGAGGCCTTACGCCCCTCACTCGACGGCCAGTGTCGTGGTGCGGCAGAGGCCATGGTACGGCGGGAAGCCCACGCCCGCGTCCGCGAGCTGCCTGTCCGAAGCGAGTGCGCGGAACTCGCCAACGTCGTCGCGTGTGCCGGCAGCGGAGCGGAGCACCTCGGCCAGGCGCGTCTCCTGGCCCCCTCGGTTTACGTAGAGGAGGGCACGCCCGGTGTCCGCGTCGAGGCGCTCCCTCACCCAGGGCAGCTCCTGCTTCACGTCCTCGGGTTGGCTGAGGGACTCCAGGCGCTCGAAGCGCTGGAGGGCCTCTCCTACGGAGAATGTCTTCCCGTGGAGGAAGCGGCACACCTGGGTGGTGGCCTCGTCGAGGACTGCCTCGATGCGGTAGCGGCGGATGCCGGCCTCGGCGTAGCTGCTCATCTGACTGAAGGAGCGCCCCTGGCCGATGAAGTGGCTTGCCACCACCTCCCAGTAGAAGGGGGCCCGCTCGATGAGCGCGCCGCGCGCGGCCTTCTCCAAGGATTCGGCGATGTCGCCTCGCCCCAGGCCCGCTTCCAGGCCCTCGGCGACAAGGCGGCGGGCCTCCTCGCCGAAGGCGTCCAGCCGGCGCCCGTACTCGTCCCGGACGAAGTTTCCTTGGGTGCGGACGATGTGCTGGGCAATGCGCTTGTCCACGGCGTTGAAGCGCGCGGCGAGGGCGAGGCCCTGCTCGCGTCGGGCGTGGCTGCGGGTGGACGCCACCACCTCCTCGGCTGCGTCACCGAGGGGCGCCTGGATGCGAGAGGGGATGACGGCTGTCCGCCGGCCAGCGGCCTCCAGTGCCTGGGCGACGAGGCGTCTGCGCTGGGCCGCCGTCGTCGTCTTCCAGTCCACGTCGAGGACGGCCACTGCCTCGCGCATGGCGTCCACATCCGCGCGCCCGACGGCACGGCGTAGGCGCGCGGCGAGCAGGGCCACGGCGCGCTCCATGCCCGTGGCCGTGCCGACGTCCAGGGCCTTGGTCACCGGCAGCCGGAGGACGTCCCCCAGGAGGGTGTCTGCCACCGCGCGAGCCTCGTGGATGACGAGCAGGTTGTCAGCGGGGGCCAGGCACATGAGGCGCCTCCTGCGTCACCAGCTCCACAGGGCGGCGGCGCCTAACGCGCACCTCTACACCCGCCGGGGTGGGGGAGAAGACGACGTCGTGGCTGGCCGCGCACCTGTCACACAGCGCGAAGACGAGGAGGCCGTTGCGCCACAGCGTCGTCGTCTCCTCCAGGGGACCACGCCTTCGGCACATGCGGCACTCCAGGACACCGCGCTCGGCGTCGGCCTGCGCCTGGAGCACCCACGCGCGCTGAAGCTGCTCAGGCGTCATGGGGCCTTCTCCGAGAACCATGTGTCGAACTCCGCCCGGGGGACGGAGACGTGCTCGGTGTCCATGTACCGGCGGGCAAGAGCCAGGCGTCCTTGGGCCAGGCGCTCCTCCTCGGCCCGAAGCTCTTCTCGCAGCCCCAAGAGGCGCTTCGCCTCGCCCAGCAGGGAGCCCCTGTCCTTCTGGGGCTTCAGGTCTTCAACGCCCGTCTGAATACCCGCCAGCGTGAGGGTGATGGGGCGCTTCACCCAGTCGTCCGCAATTTTTCGGAATTCGCGGTGGAAGATGTCGCCGGCCAGGTGGCGGCCCTCCTCGGGTGTCAGCACGCCCACGCGCACCAGGCGCTCCACCATCTCCGTCATGCGCTCCGGGTCTCTCGTGGCCGTAGTCTGCGACCTGAATCGCCAGAAGCGCACGCCCATGTCCGCGAGCACCTTCCGATTCAACAAGAAGTCGAACTCGTCGCGCTCCGGCTGGAAGACTTGGTCCTCAGCGAAGCGCAGCTGAGCCTCGGCCACCGAGCGGTTGAAGTCCCGCCCGTCTCCGCGCAGCAGCGGTGGCAGGCGGAAGGCGCTGCCCACCTTGTCGATGTTGCGCTGGTCGTACTCCTGGAAAAGGGCGTCCTGCTGCTGCGCGTCCGTCAGGGGGCGCAGCTCAATCTTCGCGCGGCCCCCGTCGCCGGTGCCGGAGCCATCCGCTTCGAGGATGAGGATTTTGTGAAAGTTGGCTTTCCCCTTCAGGTTCTCTTCGATGAAGCGCTCGATGCGCGGCACCGAGGCGTCGGAGAGCCGCCCTCCGGAGACAAGGAGGGCGAGTGGCGGGACGCTCTTGTTGTTGAAGTAGAGGTAGTTGACCTCCTCCATCTGCCGGGAGCCGAGGACGGACAGCAGGGTGCCCACCCATCGGGGAATGCCGTAGGGCGAGCGTGGCGAGTGGATCGCGAAGTGGATGAGTTCCGTGGCGGGCCCGTCCGAAGCGTCCGTGGCCTTGAGGGCGGCGACGTCCGGGAATGCGCGGCCGGTGAGGCGGGAGATGACGCGCGAGTCCCCGAAGGACTTGAAGTACACCCGCTCACTGCCCTGCACCTGGATGTAGCGGCGCAGGCGTCGGCGGGTGGTGACGGTGTCGAAGCTGACGGCGGAGATGCGCACGCGCTCGCGCACCTCGACGGCCTCCTTGTCCAGAGGGAGCAGGCGCACGGTGTACGAGGGCACATAGACGAAGCGGGCGATGTCGCCCTTGCCGTCGCGCAGCACCTCCCAGTACGCGTTGCCCGTCACCTCCAAGTCATGGCGGGTGCGGCGGCGCAGCTCGACGAAGCTGGAGTCGAAGCAGCAAAAATCAAAAAATGACTCCAGGCGGGCCTTCTCCACCCGGGCCTGCTGACGCACCTCCTCCTCATGTGTCGCGACTTCCTCGTCCGTGGGGCGCAGGGGCGTCCCCGAAGGCAGCGTGCCGGCGTCACGCGCGGCCAGGCGCTCCAGGGCCATGGCGTCGGCCACTTTCTCTTGCGCCCCATCCCCGTCGAAGTCGATGGCGGGCTCGAAGCGGAAGCCGAAGCCGTCGATGTTCGTGGCGTAGGCGTCGACATTCTGTCTCAGCGAGTTGGAGTGCTCGACGAGGAGGCAGAGGGCTTCTGGCTCATACGGGGGCTGAAGGGCGCCCGCTTCACTGAAGGCCAAGGCCTCCTCGCCACCAGGGCGGCTGGCAGGCTCGTCGACACGGGCGCCTACCACCACTGCCTTGAGGATGTCCTGGAGGCGCTCCTCTGCCTGGTGGACTTCGGCAGGCACCGTCACGGGCGGTCCTCCACGTAGGCCAAGAGGCCCGTGGGGGTGTGCGAGACGGCGCGCACGCACTGGCCACGGGCCGCAACCTCGGCGTGGAGCGCCTCCAGCAGGCCGTCGTGGGTGCTGGCCTCGACGGTGAACTCCGGCCCGGGGTGTGGGGCGCCCGAGGGCGAGGAGAGGACGAAGACTTTGACGACGCGCTGCACACGGGCCTCCCGCTCCAGGCGGAGGCAAGGCGCGCGGTGGGAGGGGCGCCCTCGTCGTGAGAGGGCGTTGGGGGG
>NZ_VHLC01000043.1:0-69661 GCF_006547355.1 Myxococcus sp. AB036A
ATAAGAGACAGGGCCTGTCACTGGGGCGCGCTGGATGAGGGGGGAGAGACGTGGGCCTTCCTGGGGTCCGCCCTGGATGCACTCGACACGGCGCAAGCTCGCCTGCTTCCTCATTTCCTGGACCGAGGGGGCGTGTTCTTCAGCGAGCTGCCTCCCGGCGTCCGGGCGAGCACCACGACGTTTCCCCGGCGCAACCGGCTCATCTCCGGGGCATCCGACGCAGTCTTGGTGCTGAGGGCGGGGAAGGATTCGGGGAGCCTGTACACGGCGGAGGCGGGGCGGGCGCAGGGGCGGCCGGTGTTCGCGATGCCCGGTGACGTACGCCAGGAGGAGGCGGCCGGCTGCAACGCATTGCTGCGGGACGGGGAGGCGGCGGTTTGCCTGGGCCCGGATGATGTGTGGAGGGTGCTGAAAGTCGACCCTCTGGCGGCGGTTCCTCCTGGGACGATGGGCTCATGGGAGGACCTCTCCGCGGAAGCGAAGGGGGCCTTCGCGATGTTGGACCGGGTTCCCCGGAGCTTCGACGAGGTGCTGGTCGGCAGCACCTTCTCACCGGCGGCGCTCGCCAGCGCGCTGGTGGAGTTGGAATTGACGGGACTGGTCATCCAGCACCCCGGAAGGCTGTACGAGAGAATCTAGGTAGGAGAGTCATGGCCACGCGGACGAAGAAGAAGGTGGAAGAGACTGAGGCGGCCGAGGAGAAGGCGCCCGCCAAGAAGGCCGCCGCCAAGAAGGCCGCCAAGAAGAAGCCTGCGGCCAAGAAGAAGACCGCCGCCAAGAAGACGGCGGCTCGCCGCCGCACCAAGAAGGGCGACGAGGACGAACTCCCCACCGTGGAAGCAGACGCGGAGGAGGAGGCCACGCCCCGTGGCAAGGGCCCGCACTACCTGGTCGTCGTGGAGTCTCCCGCCAAGGCGAAGACCATCAAGAAGTACCTGGGCTCCGGCTACACGGTGAAGGCCTCCGTGGGCCACGTGAAGGACTTGCCCAAGAGCAAGATGGGCGTCGACGTGGAGCACGACTTCCAGCCCGAGTACACGGTCATCAAGGGCAAGGAGAAGGTCCTCAACGAGCTCAAGAAGATGGCGAAGTCGGCCGACCGCGTCTTCCTGGCCACGGACCCCGACCGCGAGGGCGAGGCCATTGCGTGGCACATCAAGGAGGAGCTGGCGCATCCCGACGCGCTCCGGGTGACCTTCAACGAAATCACCAAGAAGGCCATCCAGGAAGCCATCGCGCAGCCGCGCCAGCTCAACCAGGACAACTACGACTCGCAGCAGACGCGCCGCATCCTCGACCGGCTGGTGGGGTATCAAATCTCCCCGCTGCTCTGGAAGAAGGTGCGCCGGGGCCTGTCCGCCGGCCGCGTGCAGTCCGTGGCGGTGCGCCTCATCGTGGAGCGCGAGGACGAAATCAAGGCCTTCGTCCCCGTGGAGTACTGGACGCTGGACGCGCTGTTGGAGGGCCCCTCCGGCCCGCCGCCGTTCAAGGCCAAGCTGTCCAAGGTGGACGGCAAGAAGGTGGAGCTGAAGGACCGCGCCATCACCGAGGGCTTGGTCGCCGAGCTCCAGTCGGCCAGCTTCTCGGTGGCCAAGGTGGACCGCCGCGAGCGCCGCCGCAACGCGCCCGCGCCCTTCATCACCTCCAAGCTCCAGCAGGAGGCGGCCAACCGGCTGTCCTTCACCGCGAAGAAGACGATGACGCTGGCGCAGCGCCTCTACGAAGGTGTGCCGCTGGGTGACGAGGGCCAGACGGCGCTCATCACGTACATGCGTACGGACTCCACCCGTCTGTCCGACGACGCGGTGAAGCAGGTGCGCGAGTTCATCGACGGCAAGTACGGCAAGGACTTCCTGCCCGACGAGCCCATGGTGTACCGCACCAAGAAGAGCGCCCAGGACGCGCACGAGGCCATCCGGCCCACGTCGCTGGAGTACCCGCCGGAGCGGGTGAAGCCCTTCTTCGAAGCCATGGGCGAAGAGGACATGTACCGCCTCTACGAGCTCATCTGGAACCGCTTCGTCGCGTGTCAGATGAAGCCCGCCGTCTATGACCAGACCAGCGCGGACATCGCCGCGGGCCGGGCCACCTTCCGCGCCTCGGGCAGCACGCTGAAGTTCGCCGGTTACCTGGCGGTGTACGGCGCCGGCCTGACGCCGGAGGAAGAGGCGGAGAAGGAGAAGGCCAAGGCCGCCGGTGACGAGAACGCCGAGGGCGCCGACGCCGTGGGCGAGCTGCCGGTGCTCAACGACGGTGACGCGCTGAACCTCCAGAAGCTGCTCCACGAGCAGCACTTCACCCAGCCGCCCCCGCGCTTCAGCGAGGCCACGCTGGTGAAGGAGCTGGAAGAGCGCGGCATCGGCCGCCCGTCCACCTACGCCGCCATTCTCTCCACCATCCAGGACAAGAAGTACGTGGAGAAGCTGGAGGGCCGCTTCCGGCCCACGGACCTGGGGAACATGACCAACGAGATGCTGGTCAAGCACTTCCCCCACGAGCTGGACGTCACCTTCACGGCGACGATGGAGGAGAAGCTCGACCAGATCTCCGAGGGCGGCGCCAACTGGAAGTCCGTGCTGCACGACTTCTACGGGCCCTTCAAGGAGACGCTCGAGAAGGCCGAAGCGGAGATGCGCGACGTCAAGCGGGAGGAGATCAAGACGGACATCCCCTGCGAGAAGTGCGGCAACCTCTTCGTCATCAAGTTCGGGAAGATGGGGCACTTCCTCGCGTGCTCGAACTACCCGGACTGCAAGAACACGAAGGACTTCAAGCGGGACGCCGAGGGCAAGATCGTCATGGTGGAGGAGGAGACCACCGACGAGGTGTGCGAGAAGTGCACCAAGCCCATGGTCATCAAGCGGGGCCGCTTCGGGCGCTTCCTGGCCTGTTCCGGCTACCCGGACTGCAAGACGTCCAAGCCCATCTCCATTGGCGTGTCGTGCCCGGAGTGCAAGGAGGGCTACCTGACGGAGCGCCGCAGCGGCCGTGGAAAGATCTTCTTCGGTTGCAACCGCTACCCGGATTGCAAGTTCGCCGCCTGGGACCGGCCGCTGGCCGAGCCGTGCCCCACCTGCGCGTCCCCCTACCTGCTCCAGAAGTTCTCCAAGCGGGACGGCCCGTACGTGGCGTGCCCCAACAAGGAGTGCGACTACCGGCGCGAAATCACCGAGCAGCCCGGGGGCCCGGGTGGGTCACCCGAAGCCTCCTCGGCTGCTTGAAAGCCCAGTAGTTACATGGGCATGGCCCGCCCTCGGCTTGACAGCCTTGGCGGGCCCGCCCTAGAAGTCCAGGCTGCTCCCTCCCCGGGAACGTCGAACGGGTGCCCGCCTCCGGATGGGCGCGCCCCGGGGGGCGGGCGTCGAAAGGACTCTGGGCGCAATGATTCCCTCGGTAAGCGAGCTGCTGCTGGACGTGACCCTCGCGGCCACGGAAGGGGGCAAGCTGGGCGTCACGGACTCCGTCATCAAGTTCTTCAAGGATGGCGGACCGTTCATGTTCGTGAACCTGTTCTGGCTGGCGTGCTCGCTGGCGGTCGCGCTGGAGCGCATCGTCACCCTGGTGTTCCGCTACAACCTCAACGCGCCGCCCTTCATGGAGCAGATTGCCAAGCTGGTGCGCAGCGGCAACCTGGACCGCGCCGTGAAGGTGTGCGCCATGGCGCCCAACGCGCCGCTGGCCAAGGTGGTCCGCGCGGGCCTGGTGAACGCCAACCGCGGTGAGATTGAGGTCTCCAAGGCGGTGGAAGAAGCCATCGTCGAGCACAGCCCGAACGTGTCCAAGCGCATCCCCTGGCTGTGGTCCCTGGCGAACATCGCCACGCTGGTGGGGCTGGTGGGCACCATCTTCGGCCTCATCGGCACCTTCCAGGCGCTGGGCAACGTGCCGGCGGAGCAGAAGCAGGTGCTGCTGTCGGACGGCATCTCCAAGGCGATGAACAACACCGCCTTCGCGCTCTCCATCGCCGTCATCTGCATCATCTTCCACCTGTTCCTCACGTCGTACGCGAAGAGCATGGTGGAGGGGCTGGAGCTCAACGCGCTCAAGCTGGAGAACCTCCTGTCGCGCCGCGGTTCCGTGGACCCGGCCACCACGGAGCTCGAGGCGCGCGCTTCGTAAGAGCGCAGGGGCACGCGGCCATGGCGTTCCACTACTCCCGGCGCAAGCTGAAGGTCCGTGAGGAAGAAGAGGCGGGCGAGCTGAACATCGTCCCGTACCTCGACATCCTCATGAACCTCATCATCTTCATGCTGCTGTCCATCACCGGCCTGGCGACGTTCGGCATCATCAACGTCAACGCCCCCGCCTATGGTGCGCCGACGACGGGCATGGCCCAGGAGAACCCGGACGACGCGCCGAAGCTGACGCTTTCCGTGCTCATCTCCAAGAAGGGGCACTTCGTCAGCAGCGAGAACGCCATCCTCGGGGAGGCGGGTACGCCCACCATCCCCGTGAAGGCGGACGGCGCGCACGACTTCTCCGCGCTCAACGCGAAGATGGTGGAGATCAAGTCCGCCTTCCCCAAGGAGACGAAGGTCATCGTGGGCGCGGACCCGGACGTCCCTTATGAGACGCTGACGCAGACGCTGGACGCCATCCGTGAGACGCAGGGCCGCGAGCGCCGGCTGCTGTTCCCGGACGTCACCCTGGGAGCCATCTGAGCCATGGGCGACCCGACGACATCCGCCGTGGAAGCGCCCGACGCGGAAGCCGTGGCGCGGCTGAGCTACCGCCGGGCCCTGGCGCGCAAGAAGCGCAAGGAGCGCGAGGCGGCGGGGGAGATCAAGGAGCTGAACATCACCGCGATGATGGACATGATGACCATCCTCCTGGTGTTCCTGCTCAAGTCCTTCGCCTCGTCGTCCGCGGCGGTGACGGCGTCCGAGGACGTGCGTCCGCCCGTGTCCTCCACGCGCGCCACGCCCAAGGACACCGTGGCCGTCACCATCACGCCCAGGAACGTGCTGGTGGGGGAGCGGGAGGTCCTGCGGCTGCAGAACGGTCAGTTCCCGGCCGACAAGCTCCAGGGGCGGCTGGTGCTGCCGCTGGATGCGCAGCTGAAGAAGGAAGTGGAGAAGCTGAAGTACATCGCCGCGCGCAACCCGTCGGCGCCCTTCAGCGGGGAGCTGTCCGTCATCGCGGACAAGAAGATTCCCTACGACATGCTCCTCACCGTGCTCTACACGGCGGGGCAGAACGAGCTGGAGAACTACCGCTTCGTGGTGCTCCAGAAAGAGGGCGAGTAGCACGCCCCCGGGGCGGCACCGGGAGCGCGCGCTCGCATCGCCTCAGAGAGACGGACTGGCCATGGGGCCGCCGCGCGTCTCGAGTTCGTGGATGCTGGCGTCCTCCTCGCAGCGGATGGCGAAGGGCAGGGCCTCCAGGCGTTCGATGGGAATCTCGAAGCCGCAGTCCACGCACTCGCCGAACACGCCCATCTCCATGCGGCGCAGCGCCGCGTCGATGAGCATGATTTCGCGCCGCTGCGACTCCATCAGACTGGAGAGGGTGTAGTCGGCCAGCTCGGACTGGGCGTTTTCTTCGTATTCGGGGTCCCGCTCCTGGTTCTTCAGGGCGGTGAGCTCGCGGTGCGCCCCCTCGTTGGCGCTGAGGATCTCCCGGCGGCGGCGTTGCAGGAGTTCGCGGATCCGGTTCAGGTCCAGGGTTCGGCGGGTCGCCATGGCTTCGGTCCTCCCAGTCTACGAGTTCAGTGGCGCTCGCCCGGATGCAGGCCGCCCCCGAGCAGCGAACGCGAGAAACGTAGGGGTGCAACCCAGGTAGGGAAACCGCGCCTTCCAGCGGGAGGCGGAGGTGGGCCGGTGGGCAACCGGCCATGCGCGAATCCGGAGCGAGAGCGTGGGGTCGCACACGGTTGAATCGACGCTGGGCCAGGGCGTGTCAGTCCTGCTAACAGTTGCTGGACGCCGCGCGGCGCGGGCCTGGAGGAAGCGGATGGCGGATCAGAAGCAGCGGGTGACGGTGATTGGCGGCGGCCTGGCGGGGACGGAGTGCGCCTACCAGCTCTCCCGCCGTGGGGTGCCGGTGGTGCTGCGGGAGATGAAGCCCCAGAAGCGTTCTCCCGCGCACAAGTCGGACACGCTGGCGGAGCTGGTGTGCAGCAACTCGCTGCGCTCGGACAACCCGGAGAGCGCCATTGGCCTGCTGCACGCGGAGCTGCGCGCGCTGGGCTCGTTGGTGCTGAGCGCGGCGGACGCGAACCGGGTGCCCGCGGGCGACGCGCTGGCGGTGGAGCGCGAGCGCTTCTCCGCCGCGATTACGGAGTCCCTGCTGCGCCAGCCCGGCGTGGAGCTGGTGGCCGGCGAGGTGGAGCAGCTGCCCGAGGACGGCCCGGTGGTGATTGCCACGGGACCGCTCACGTCGGATGCGCTGACGCGGGAGCTGGAGCGCCACGTGGGCACCCGGCTCTACTTCTATGACTCCATCGCGCCCATCCTGTCGGCGGACTCCATCGACATGAACGTGGCGTTCCGCCAGAGCCGCTACGGCAAGGGCGGCGGGGACGACTACCTCAACCTGCCGATGACGAAGGACGAGTACTACCGCTTCATCGCCGAGGTAAAGGCGGGTCAGAAGGTGGTGCCGCACGCTTTCGAGGAACCCAAGTACTTCGAAGGGTGTCTGCCCATTGAAGTGATGGCCGAGCGTGGCGACGACACCCTGGCCTACGGGCCCATGAAGCCGGTGGGCCTGAGGGACCCGCGCACGGGCCAGGAGCCCTACGCGGTGGTGCAGCTGCGCATGGAGGACGTGGGCGGCACGTCCTGGAACATGGTGGGCTTCCAGACGCGGCTGACCTGGGGTGAACAGAAGCGCATCTTCAGCAACTTCATCCCCGGACTTCAGCAAGCGGAGTTCCTCCGGATGGGGCAGATCCACCGGAACACCTTCATCGACTCGCCCCGGCTGCTGGCGAAGGACTTGTCGCTGAAGACGGAGCCCCGGCTCTACTTCGCGGGGCAGATCTCCGGCGTGGAGGGCTACGTGGAGAGCGCGGCATGTGGATACCTGGTGGCGTTGGCGCTGCACGCACGGCTGACGGGGACGGAGTTCGTTCCGCCGCCGGCCACCACGGCGATGGGTGCGCTGCTGCGGCACGTGACGGGCGAAGCGCACCCGCCGGACTACCCGCACCAGCCCTCCAACATCAGCTTCGGCATCTTTTCGCCGGTGACCGGGCGGATGAAGAAGGCGGAGAAGCGCGCGGCGTATTCGGCGCGAGCGAAGCAGGACCTGGCGGCATGGCTGCCGCATGCGGGCGTCCCGGCGGCGGGCGCCCCCGAGCACGTGGATCAGAGGAGCGCATGATGCGGATGCGGCAGGGGCGGCTGTGGACCGCGGGCCTGATGGCCTCGCTGGTGATGGCGGGCACGGGCTGCAAGCAGGGCGAAAATGGCGGCTCGGAGGCCCCGGGCGTGCGGCGCGCCAAGGCCGCCGCGGCGGCGGAGAAGCCACCTCCGCCCGGTGCCCCCGGCGCGGGGCAGGGCACGCTCCTGGCCTCGGGCCGGGTGACGGACCTGCGCGTGACGGCGGATGGCCGCTTCGCCACGTACCTGGTCAACGGGAAGAAGCCCGCGCTGGACGGCATTCCGCCGCAGATGGTGCTGGGCGAACTGTACGTGGTGCCCGTGGAGGGCGGCGAGCCGCGCAAGCTGGGCGAGGGCGTGACGAACGTCCCCGGCGGACAGTTGGTGGCGCCGGGCTCGAAGCACGTCCTCTTCCTCACCGGCTACAACCCGGCGACGCAGTCGGGCGCGCTGAACGTGGCGTCACTGGATGACGCGAAGGCGGAGCCCGTCATGCTGGGCACGGCGGTCAGCTACATGCTGCCCAGCCCGGATGGGACGAAGCTGGCCTACGTGGATGGGGGCAAGCTGAAGCTGGGCACGCTTCCGTCAGGGCCCTTCACGGACGTGGCGGCGGAGGTCAGCACCGCCCAGTTCACGCCGGACGGCAAGACGCTGCTCTTCAAGCGCCGGCTGTCCGCGGCGGGGGGCATGGCGGCCATCTCCGTGGAGAAGCCAGACGCGCCGCCCGTGAAGGTGGGGGACCAGGTGGGGGACTACGAAGTCTCCCCGGATGGCCAGCGCGTGGCCTTCCAGGTGCGCAGCGAGTCGGTGCGAGGGTTGTATGACTTGTACCTGGCGGAGCTGCCCGAACTGAAGGCGAAGCGGCTGGCGGTGGCCTCGGGTGTGTTTGCCTTTTCGCCCGATGGCAAGTGGCTGGCGCGCACGGAGAACGGCAAGCCGAACGTGCCAGGAGACTTGTACCTGGGCCCGGCGGCGGGGGGCCCGGGGCGCAAGCTGGGCGTGCAGGTGGAGAAGCTGGCCTTCTCGCCGGACTCGCAGGCGGTGGGCTTCCTGGAGAAGTATGACTCGACTGCGAACGCGGGGCTGATGTCGGTGGCCGCGCTGCCGGACGGCACGACGAAGCAGGTGGGCGGCCGCGTGCCCAACTTCGTCTGGGGCTCGGACGGGCGCTATGTGGCGTTCCTCTCGCGCATTCTCAAGCCCGCGTACTCGGTGGACCTGATGCTGTACACCCTGGGGGAGGATCGGGCGGCGAAGGTGCAGCAGGGCGTCTTTGGCTATGGCTTCACGCCGGGCAACGGGCAGGTGGTGTTCCGCTCCAACTGCATCCGCAATGGACGCTCGTGTGACTTCATGGCCATGGACCTGCCCCGGCAGGCGGACCCCCGCACGTGGCTGCAGGGCATCTTCAGCTACAAGCTGTCCGAGGATGGCCAGCGGGTGCTCGTCACGTATGCCCGCATGGACTCGGACACCTACGATGTGGCGGTGTACGACGTGAAGACCCAGGCGCGGAAGACGCTGGACCAGGGCGTCCAGGTGCCGGTGTCCTTCGGGGGCAAGAATGACTCGCTGGCCGTGTACGCGATAACGCAGGGCCCGAAGGCCGGCATCTACAGCGTCCCCGCGACGCTGTAGCTTTTGATTGTTGAGGATCGTGCGATTCGTCGGGCGGTGTGCTTACTTCCTCCGCCTGTATGGCTTCGCTCATCTATCGCCGCTACGGCGGCTCGCTCCAGGTCGACATTCCCTCCTTCGATGTGCTGGTGGAGGCGATCCGCATCCCCGAAACGCAGTGGATTGCCACGGCGTGCCCGTTGGAGGGCTTGAGCTGTGACCCTCGCCTGCTGACGTTGATGGACTCGGACGGCAACGGCCGCATCCGCGTGGCGGAGGTGCGCACGGCGGTGGACTGGGCCGCCAAGCAGCTCAAGGACCGGCGCGGCGCGGATGCTTCCAGTGACGTGCTGGAGTTGAACGCGCTCAGCGAGGAGGCGCGGCCCCTGCGCGGCGCGGCGGAGATGATTCTCCGGACGCTGAAGGCGACGGACACCGGGCGCATCTCCCTGGCGCAGGTTCGCGAGAGCGAGAAGGCCCTGCGCGAGGCCGGGCAGAACGGCGATGGCATCATCGCGCCCGAGCACCTGCCCGAGCACCTGCGGCCCCTGGCCCAGGAGCTGATGGCCAGCTTTCCCGCGCTGACGAACCGGGCAGGCAAGGCGGGCGTGGACGCGGCGCTGGTGGCTCGCTTCCGCGAGGAGCGCGCGAAGCTGCGGGAGCACCGGGAGAAGCAGGGCGCGGCGTTCGTCTGGGGCGACATCAGCCTAGACACGGCGAAGCGCGTGCGCGACGTGGCGCCGCTGCTGGATGCGTACTTCGTGCAGTGCCGGCTGGTGGCCGCGCAGCCCGAAGCGGCGGCGAGCCTGCGCCTGCGCGCGGAGCGGGTGGAGGGCGCGCTGGGTGACGTGGCGGCGCTGGGGAAGGCGGCGGGGGACCTGCCCATCGCGCCGCCGGATGCGTCGGGTGTGCTGGAGTGGTCCCGTCTCCTGCGCGGGCCCGCGTACGAGGTGCTGGAGGCGTTCCACACGGACGTCGCCACACCGATGACGGGGGATTCGCAGCGACTGTCGGACTCGGCGTGGCGGGGGCTGGCGGCGAAGGCGGATGGCGTGCTGGCGTGGCAGGCGCAGCTCGAGGCGAACCCGGTGCGCAAGCTGGTGGACACGCTGCCGTCGGTTTCGGACGCGGACCTGGATGCCCTGGAAGCCGCGAGCGCGGCGGACCTCGCGCTCAAGCCCACGCTGGATGCCGTCAACGAGCTGGAGCGGTTGGTGCTCTACCAGCGCTGGCTGCTGCTGTTCGCGAACAACTTCATCAGCATGCCCAACCTCTACATGCCCAAGCGGTTGGCGCTGGTGGAGAAGGGGACGCTCATCCTGGGCGGGCGCAAGTACACGCTGTCGGTGCTGGTGACGAACCGGGCCGCGCACTCCGCGCTCACCTCGCTGGGGACCACCTGCATCCTCTACGTCCAGGTGGCGCCGAAGGACGGGACGCCCGGGTATGAAGTCGCGGTGCCGGTGACGAGCGGCCGGAGCACGGAGCTCGCGGTGGGCAAGCGGGGCGTCTTCTACGACGTGGACGGCGTGGAGAGCGACGCCATCGTGACGCAGGTGGTTCGTCAGCCCGTGTCGCTGTGGGAGTCGATGACCATGCCCTTCGCGCGCATCGGCGAGTTCATCACCAGCAAGGTGGAGGGCCTGGCGTCGGCGGGCGAGAAGACGTTCGATTCGACGCTGGAGAAGAGTTACACGCACGCGACGAATGCGCCGCCGGTGGCGCCTCCTCCGGCGGCGGGCGCGGCTCCCGCTGCAGCCGCCGCAGCACCTCCAGGGGGCGGGCTCGCGGGCATCGTGGCGGCGGGCGGCCTGGCGGCTGCGGCGCTGGGCTCGTCTTTCGCGTTCATCATGACGCAGGTGAAGTCGCTGACGCTGGTGGACCTCATCTCCGCGGCGACGCTGATTGCCATTGTCGTCATGGCCCCGGCGGGGCTTCTGGGCTGGCTGAAGCTGCGCCGGCGCAACCTGGCGCTGCTGTTGGAAGGCTCGGGCTGGGCGCTGAATGACCGGCTGATGCTGACGCCGGAGCTGTCCTCGCTGGTGACGCGCCGTCCGAAGCTGCCCTCGAACGCCCGGGTGGACCGCCTGGACATGGTGCGCTCGGCGCTGGTCCGGCAGCAGGAGGACGACGAGGCGGAGGGCGCGTCCGGGTGGACGAAGCTGGCCATCACGCTGGCGGTGATTTTCGTGTTGCTCTGGCAGGTCCGGATTCCGCTGCTGACCTGGTTCTGCCACGCGGGCTGGTTGTCCCAGGACACCTGCCTGGCGGTGTTGCCGTCCCAGGCGGAGCCGGCTGCGGCTGCTGCGGCGGCGGCAGCGCCTGCCGCGGCTCCGGCCAAGGCACCGTAGGCTCACCGCGAATCTTGCCAGGATTTCTCCGGCCCGTAGGCTCGTCCTCGATGACGAGCCTGTCGCCGCTGCTGGAGAAGTTCCGCGCCCACCTGGAGGACGAGAAGGGTTCGTCCCCGCACACGGTGCGCAACTACCTCATCGACCTGGTGGACTTCGAGCGCTACCTGGTGGAGCGAATGAAGCTGTCGCTCCTGTCGGGGACGCACGCGGCGATTCGTGGCTACCTGGGCACGTTGAGCACGGACCACGCCCCGGCGAGCCGGGCGCGGCGGCTGGCGAGCATCAAGTCGTTCTACAAGTACCTCGTTCGGCAGAAGCTGTTGCCCGCGAGCCCCGCGAAGCTGGTGAAGAGTCCGAAGCTGCCGAAGGCGCTGCCCAAGGTGCTGCCGGTGGAGGAGGTCTTCGCCATCCTGGACATGCCTGATGTGAAGACGGTGCTCGGGCTGCGGGACAGGGCGATTCTGGAGCTGCTCTACGGCGGCGGCCTGCGTATCAGTGAGTTGTGCGGGTTGGACCTGCTGGACATCGACCGCAGCGGGCGAATCGTCCGGGTGATGGGCAAGGGGAGCAAGGAGCGGCTCGTGCCCGTGAACGCGCAGTCCATCCGGGCGTTGGAGGCGTACCTCGCGAGGCGGGGAGAGCTGCTGGCCACGATTCGGAAGGATCAGGCGCCAGAGGCGATGTTCCTCAACTTCCGGGGAGGACGCCTGACGCCGAGGAGCATCGCGCGGCACCTCGATACATACGTGCTGAAGTGCGCGCTGACGCGGAAGGTGAGCCCGCATGCCATGCGTCACTCCTTCGCCACGCACCTGCTGGGCGGGGGCGCGGACATCCGCAGCATCCAGGAGCTGCTGGGCCACTCAAGCTTGTCCACCACGCAGCGGTATACCCAGGTGACGTGGGAGCAGCTCCAGCAGGTCTACGACTCCGCGCATCCGCGGGCGTGAGTGCTCGGCGACCAGACGACGTCGCGTGATGGGGACACTATTTGCCATCGCGAACGGGCTGGCCTGGTTCCTTCTTGCACTGGGCTTGTTGGCAGACGGGTTCACCGTGTTCCTGTTGGTGAGGACAGCACGCAGAAAGCGGATGGCTTCGGGCGTTCCCGTGGTTGCATTGCTGTTCTACGCCCCGTTCTGCGCCATTCGCTCGGCGTTGTCCCTGTCCTGTTTTGCCCCAGTCCTCGCGGCGCTCTGCCTCGTCCATCTGGGCGTGCAGTGGGGCTTGCCGGTGCTATTGGCGCGCCAGCGGTCGTGACGTCGAGCCTGGGGCGTTGGGGTAGCGAATCCCCACGTGGGGTGTCATAGCTGCTCGATGTGACCCCTCCCGCGCTCATCACCCTTGGCGTCCTCGCCGTCTCGCTGGTGCTCTTCGTGAGCGACCGGGTGCGGCTGGACATTGTGGCGTTGCTCGCGCTGCTGTCGCTCCTCCTCTTCGACATCGTTCCTGTGGATGATGCGCTCGCGGGTTTCAGCAACCCGGTGGTCATCATGCTGGTGGGACTCTTCGTGATTGGCGGCGCCATCACGGAGACAGGACTGGCGGGGTGGCTGGGACAGCGGCTGGGGCACCTCGCGGGGGAAGGGGAGGGGCGCACCATCGCCGTGGTGATGCTGGCCACCGCCGCGCTGTCTGCCTTCATGAGCTCCACGGGGACCGTGGCCATCCTGATGCCAGTGGTGGGAACGCTCGCCCTTCGCCGCGGAATCGCGCCTGCCCGCATCTACCTGCCCTTCGCGTTCGCCGCCCACCTGGGCAGCATGCTGACGCTCATCAGCACCCCGCCCAACCTCATCGTGAGTGGGGCACTCCGGGACGCGGGCCATGAGCCGTTCCGCTTCTTCACCTTCTTCCCCATCGGCGTGGTGATGCTCGCCGCGGGCATGCTGTTCCTCATCTTCGCCGGCAAATACCTGCTGCCCTCGGCGGCGCAGGGGCAGGTCGCGGCGCAGGCTGTCCTGTCGCCCGAGGACTTCGCCACTGAGTACGGCCTGGGAACGTTGCTTCATGCCCTCCGCGTTCCTCGTGGCTCGAAGCTCGTGGGCCGGACGCTCGGCGAGGCCAACCTGCGCTCCGCGCACGCAGTGAACGTGGTGGGCATCTCATTGATGGGCGCCGCGCATCCGGTGGTTCCGCACCGTCCCTTCGGCGCGGATGAGGTCCTGGTCGTCCAGGGCCATGAGGATGCCGTCGTCGCGACGGTGGAGCACTGGGGGTTGGAGCGGCTCCCGTCCTTGCAGTCGCTGTCGCTGCCACCCGAGGAGTCGCTCGCGGAGGTGGTGATTCCCCGCCGCTCGGCGCTGGCGGGCCGGACGCTCCGGCAGGCGCGCTTTCGTGACCGGTTCCGGGCCACGGTGCTCGCGATTCGCCGGGGCACGGACGCGGTGGTGGATGCCTCGTCTCCCGCCCTCAAGGACTTCACGCTGCGGCGCGGGGACACCCTGCTCG
Source organism: Myxococcus sp. AB036A (assembly GCF_006547355.1). Classification (NCBI taxonomy): domain Bacteria; kingdom Pseudomonadati; phylum Myxococcota; class Myxococcia; order Myxococcales; family Myxococcaceae; genus Myxococcus; species Myxococcus sp. AB036A. The sequence continues at coordinate 13,751 of NZ_VHLC01000043.1, forward strand.
TGAAGGGCCGCAAGAAGCACCTGCGCAACCTGTCCGAGGCCCGAAAGGACCTCGTGCTGCTCGCCGAGCCCGACCCGCGCACCGACCGCCTCGCGGATCCTCGGCGGGCGGCGCTCACCGTCGTCATCACCCTGGCGATGCTGACGGTGATGGCCCTGGGCCTGCTGCCCAACGTGGTCGCGGTGCTGCTCGCGGCGGTGGCCATGGTGCTCACGGGCTGCGTGCGCTCCGCGGACGTCTACCGCACGGTCAACTGGGAGAGCGTCGTGCTCATCGCCGGAATGTTCCCGCTGGCCACCGCGCTGGAGCGGACCGGCGTGACGCAACTGGCGGTGGCGGGCCTGGAGCGGCTCTTCACCGGCGCCAGCCCCCACGCCGTCTTGGCGGTGCTCGCCATCGTGACGTCCACCCTGGGTTTGTTCATCTCCAACACGGCCACCGCCGTCCTCGTGGCCCCGGTGGCCCTCCGCATCGCGGAGTCCATGGAACTGCGGCCCGAGCCGCTGTTGATGGCGGTGGCCATTACCGCGTCGGCGGCGTTCGCCACGCCCATCGCGTCGCCCGTGAACACGCTGGTCATGAACCCTGGGGGCTACCGGTTCGCCGACTATGCCCGGGTGGGCATCCCGCTCCAGGTGCTCATCGTCGCGCTGGCGGTGCTGGTGGTGCCGTGGGTGCTTCCTTTTTGAAGTCTGCGAGCAGACAGCCAGTCACTGTTCCTTGGAAACGCCGCGCCTGGCTTGTTAAACCCCGGGTCCTATGTTCCACGGCACCACCATCCTCTGCGTGCGGCGTGACGGGAAGGTCGCCATCGCCAGCGACGGCCAGGTCTCCCTCGAAAAGACCGTGATGAAGAACACGGCGAAGAAGGTCCGCCGGCTGGGCGAAGGCCAGGTGCTCGCCGGCTTCGCTGGCAGCACCGCGGACGCCTTCACCCTCTTCGAGCGCTTCGAGGCCAAACTCAAGGAGCACCAGAAGAACATGGCCCGCGCCTGCGTGGAGCTGGGCAAGGACTGGCGCACCGACCGCTTCCTCCGCCGGCTGGAGGCGCTCCTCATCGTCGCCGACAAGGAGAAGACGTTCATCCTCTCCGGCGCGGGTGACGTGATTGAGCCCGACTACGGCATCGCCGCCGTGGGCAGTGGCGGCCCCTACGCGTTCGCCGCCGCGCGCGCCCTCATGGCGCACACGCAGATGTCTGCTCGCGACGTGGTGCACCAGTCGCTCACCATCGCGGGTGAAATCGACATCTACACCAACGCCAACATCTCCATCGAAGAGCTCTAGGAGACACACCCCGTGGCCGAATCGCGCAAGTTGTCCGCCTTCACGCCTCGCGAGGTCGTCAGCGAGCTGGACCGCTACATCGTCGGGCAGAACGCCGCCAAGCGCGCCGTCGCCATTGCCCTGCGCAACCGGTGGCGCCGCCAGCAGGTCAACGACGACTTGCGGGACGAAATCCACCCGAAGAACATCATCATGATTGGCCCCACCGGCGTGGGGAAGACGGAGATTGCCCGCCGCCTGGCGAAGCTCGCCCAGGCGCCCTTCGTCAAGGTGGAGGCCTCCAAGTTCACCGAGGTCGGCTACGTCGGCCGTGACGTCGAGTCGATGATTCGCGACCTCGTCGAGGCCGCCATCGCGCTGGTCCGCGAGGAGGAGACCGAGAAGGTCGGCCCCCGCGCCGAGGAGCTGGCCGAGGACCGCTTGATCGAGCTGATGCAGGGCGGCGGCGTGAAGTCGTCGTCCGCGACGCCGCCGTTCGGCTTCGCCCCACCACCGCCTCCACCGGTCCAGCGTGTCAGCGACACCGCGCGCGAGAAGTTCCGCGCCCAGCTCCGCGCCGGCACCCTGGATGACGTGGAGGTGGAGGTGGAGACCGCGGAGTCGTCGCCCACCTTCATGCGGGGCTTCTCCGGCCAGGGCATGGAGGAGATTGGCGTCAACCTCCAGGACCTCTTCAAGAACATGCCGGGCATGAACAAGACGCGCCGCCGTCGGGTGCGCGTGCCCGAGGCGCTTCAGCTCCTGCGCAAGGAAGAGGCCGCCAAGCTGGTGGACCCCGACCGCGTCCAGCGCGAGGCCGTGGCCCGCGCCGAGATGAACGGCATCATCTTCATCGACGAAATCGACAAGATTGCCAGCCGCGAGGGCGGCAAGGGCGGGGGCGGCCCGGACGTGTCCCGGGAGGGCGTCCAGCGGGACATCCTCCCCATCGTCGAAGGCTCCACCATCAACACCAAGTATGGCGTGGTGAAGACGGACCACATGCTCTTCATCGCCGCTGGCGCCTTCCACGTCTCCAAGCCCAGCGACCTCATCCCGGAATTGCAGGGCCGCTTCCCCATCCGCGTGGAGCTGGAGCCCCTGACGGGCGAGGACCTGGTCCGAATCCTCCGGGAGCCGAAGAATTCGCTCTTGCGACAGTACACGGCCCTGCTCAGCACGGAAGGTGTGCGTCTGTCCTTCACCGACGACGCGGTGACGGAGCTGGCGCGCATCGCCCAGCAGGCCAACGAGAGCACGGCGAACATCGGCGCTCGGCGGCTGCACACCATCCTGGAGCGACTGCTGGACGAGGTGTCCTTCTCCGCCAGTGAGATGGGACCCCGGGATTTCCAGGTGGACGCCGCCTACGTGCGCGAGCGCCTGGCCGCCATCGTCCAGGACGAGGACCTGTCGCGCTACATCCTGTAGCGCGCTATATGCGGAGGGGCACCGTACCGCACGAAGGATGACTGCCTTGTCGCAATCCGAGCCGTCCCTCTCCGCATCGTCCGACTCCTCCACCGACGCCCTGGTCCAGAAGGCGAAGCGCCACCTGCTGCAGAACTACAAGCAGCCGCCCTTCGTCCTGGCTCGGGGCCAGGGGGCTCGTGTCTGGGACACGGATGGCCGCGAGTACCTGGACCTGATTGGTGGCATCGCCACGTGCGCGCTGGGACATTGCCACCCGGACGTCGTCGCCGCCGCGAAGGCGCAGTTGGATTCACTGTGGCACGTCTCCAACGCCTTCTATTCGCAGCCCCAGATTGACCTGGCCGCGCAGCTCACCGAGTGGTCCGGCCTGTCACGCGCGTTCTTCTGCAACTCGGGCGCTGAGGCGAACGAGGCGCTGCTCAAGCTGACGCGCAAGGTGATGAAGGACCGCGGCACGCCGGAGCGCTTCGAGGTCATCTCCTTCGACAGCAGCTTTCACGGCCGCACCCTGGCCACCGTCACCGCCACCGGCCAGGCGAAGTACCAGAAGGGCTTCGAGCCGCTGCCCGCCGGCTTCACCCACGTGCCCTACGGCGACCTCGAAGCGGTGCGCAAGGCCGTGGGCCCGGCGACCGCCGCCATCCTCGTGGAGCCCATCCAAGGGGAGGGCGGGGTGCGGATGGCGCCCCTGGGGTTCCTCGCCGGTCTGCGCGCGCTGTGTGACGAGCACGGGCTGCTGCTGCTGGTGGACGAGGTCCAGACGGGCATGGGCCGCACCGGCAAGCCGTTCGGCTTCATGCACGAGGGCATCGTCCCGGACGGCATCAGCGTGGCGAAGGCGCTGGGCAACGGCCTGCCGATTGGCGCCATGCTCTGCAAGGAAGAGCTGGGCGCCAGCCTCACGCCGGGCACGCACGGCTCCACCTTTGGTGGCAACCCGGTGGCCGCGGCCGCCGCCAATGCCGTGGTGCGCATCCTCCGCCGTCCCGGCTTCCTGGATGAGGTCCAGGAGAAGGGCGCCTATCTGCTCGCCCGGGCGCGTGAGCTCCAGGGCCGGCTGCCCGCGGGCCGCATCCAGGCCGTGCGCGGCCAGGGGCTGCTGGTGGGCGTGGAGTTGGATCGCGAGGTGGCGCCCGTCATCGCCCAACTGCGCGGAGAGGGGCTGCTGGTGAACGCCGCCGGCGAACGCACGCTGCGCTTCGCGCCGCCCTTCATCGTCACCGTGCGTGAGTTGGATGAAGGCCTGTCCATTCTCGAGCGCGTGCTCGCCGCCAACTGACCGGCGTGGCCGCGGTCCACCGCATGGGGAAGGGGTCACGGGCGTTTGACGCCCTGCGTCCGGAACCCTAGTCTGGAAACTCCGGAAGGCTTTCCTCGGACTGTCACTGTGAGTGCGCCAAACACGATCATCGGGCTGGGGGCCCTGACGGATCACATCGCCACGGTGCCCCAACTGGATGCAGCGCGTCTCCAGCTCACCGCGGAAGAGGGCTCGGTGCTCCAGCTCGTGGGGCGCGTGGAGCGCATCGACCAGGTGCTGGCGCGCTCCAAGCTGGGCGAGCCGCGCACCATCGCCGTGCTGCTGGCGCTGCGGGCCAAGGGCGCCATCGTCCCCGCCCGGGTGGTGCCTCGGGGCGCGCCCGCGCCCGTGGTGGACGCGGCCATGGCCGAGGAGGTGGACCTCGAGCCGGAGCGGAAGAAGGAGATCATCGAACTGGAGCGCTCGCTCGACGCGATGGACCACTTCGCCGTGTTGGGGCTGAAGCCCGGGGCTCCCGCGTCGGAGGTGAAGCAGGCGTATTACAACGCCTCGCGCCGCTTCCATCCGGACCGCTACTTCGGGAAGAACCTGGGCAGCTTCCGTGCCCGCATGGAGCGCATCTTCCGGCGCCTCACGGACGCGCACAACGTGCTCATGCAGCCCGACAAGCGCGAGGCCTACCTGCGCGCGAATCCGGCACTGGCTCAGGCCGAACGCGCCGCCGCGCCGCCGCCACCCTCCGCGCCGCCTCCGTCCGCGCCTGCGCAGCAACTGCTGACGCCAGAGCCGCCGCCGGTGCACCGGGTTTCATCGCCACCCCCGGCGCCCCGTCCGCCCGTGGCGTCCAGCGGGCCTTCATCCATTCCGCCGCCGTCGCGTCCGCTGGCGCCACCGCCGGATGATGGCGCGTCCGAAGCACGCCGGGCGGAGCGGCAGGCCCGGTTGGCCCGGCATCCCTACCTGGCCCGCACGGGCCGGCTGGCCGAACTGATTGCCCGGGGCAAGGCCGCCATCGCCAGTGGCGACTGGGAGCGGGCCTATCACGACTTCCATCAGGTCCAGACGATGGACCCGAAGAACCGCGAAGTCGCTCTTCTCCTGGTCAAGGCGCGCCGGGGGCATGACTCGCAGCGGGCGACCATCGAGGTCGCTCGAGGGCGGGAGATGGAGCGGCATGGCGACACGCATGGGGCCATGTCGGCCTACCGGCTCGCCTGCTCGCTGGACGACCAGAACGCCGAGGCCGCCTGGCGCTGCGCCCGCCTGGGGAACCTGTTGGGGCAGGATGCAGCCGAAGGCCGAGGGCTGGCGCAGCGCGCCGTGGAGCTGGAACCCGACAAGGTCGAGCACCAACTGACGCTGGGAAAGGTGCTGTTGGACAGCGGATCGAAGAAACTCGCGAAGCGAGCCTTCGAGGATGCGGCGAAGCTGGCCCCAGACAACGCGGAAGCGAAGGCCGCGCTCAAGAAGCTGCGCTGGACGTTCTAGGAGTAAGTACGGTTCCCCATGGCTGAGCCCGAACCCCTCATTGGCATCGACCTGGGAACGACGAACAGCATCGTCGCCACCGTCCAGGACGGCCAGCCCGTCGTCATCAAGAACCGCACGGGCCAGGGGCTCACGCCCTCCGTCGTGGCCATGGCGAAGAACGGCAAGCGGCTGGTGGGCAGCATCGCCAAGCGGCAGGCCATCACCAATCCGCAGGAGACGGTGTACGCGGCCAAGCGGCTCATCGGCCGGAAGTTCTCCTCGCACGAGGTGCAGGACTCGCTGCGCGCGCTGTCCTACGAGGTGGTGGCCGGGCAGCACGACGACTTGCGCATCCGCATGGGCGGCAAGGACCTGTCCGTCCCCGAAATCAGCGCCATGATTCTCCAGGAGCTGAAGGCGGACGCGGAGGCGCACTTCGGCCGGCCCGTCTCCAAGGCCGTCATCACGGTGCCGGCCTACTTCAACGACGCCCAGCGCCAGGCCACCAAGGACGCAGGCCGCATCGCCGGGCTGGACGTGCTGCGAATCATCAACGAGCCCACGGCCGCGGCGCTGGCCTACGGCTTCGGCCGCACGGTGAACGGGCGCGTGGCGGTGTTGGACCTGGGGGGCGGCACCTTCGACGTGTCCGTGCTGGATATCTCCCAGGGCGTCTTCGACGTGGTGGGCACCGGCGGTGACACCTACCTGGGCGGCGAGGACTGGGACAACCGCATCATCGAATGGCTCGTCTTCGGCTTCGCGAAGGAGCACGGCATCGACCTGCGCAAGGACCGCATGGCGTTGCAGCGGCTCAAGGACGCGGCGGAGAAGGCCAAGGTGGAGCTGTCCAGTGTGCGCGAGGCGGGGCTCAACCTGCCCTTCATCTGCACGCCGCCCGGCGGTGGTGCGGCGCTGCACCTGCAAGCCACGCTGAGCCGCGACAAGCTGGATGACCTGACGTCCGACCTGGCGGAGCGGGTGGTGGGGCTGACCACCGAGGTGCTTGGCGAGGCGGGCGTGCGCGCCTCCGAGCTCAAGGAAGTCATCCTCGTGGGCGGCATGTCGCGCATGCCGAAAATCGTGGAGGCCGTGCGCGGCTACTTCCGCCGCGAGCCCTGCAAGGGCGTCCATCCGGACGAGGTGGTGGCGCTGGGCGCCGCGATTCAGGCCCACGCGCTGGTGCAGCCGGAGCACGAACTGCTCTTGCTGGACGTGACGCCGCAGAGCCTGGGCGTGGCCATCGCCGGGGGCTCCGTGCGCCGGCTCATCCCCAAGAACACCACGGTGCCCACGTCGGCCACGGAGGTCTTCGCCACGTCGAAGGACTTCCAGCGCGTCGTGAAGATCATGGTGCTCCAGGGTGAGCACGACCTGGCGCACCAGAACGAGCTGCTGGGCGAGTTCGTCCTCACCGGCCTGAGGGAGGCGCCACGGGGCCAGGTGGAGATTGACGTCACCTTCGACATCAACGCGGAAGGCATCGTCTCCGTGCACGCGAAGGACCGGGAGACGGGGCTTCGCCAGTCCATCACCGTCACCGCGTCCAGCGGCCTCACGGAGGAGGAGCTCCAGCGCATCATGGACGAGCAGCGCGGCTACCTCATCGCCGCGCGGGCGTCCGAGGAGCTGAAGACGCGGCGCGTGGAGCTGGACTCGCTGGCGCGCGACGTGGTGGACGCGCTGACGCGGGCGCGGCTGCTGCCAGGTGGGGGCGGTCTGGCGCCGGATGTGATGCCTCGCGCGGAGCAGGTGCTGGAGCACGCGCGCGCGGTCCGCGCGGGCGAGGACGTGGCGGCGCTGGGCCGCGCGTGCGAACTGCTCACGGGATGCCTGGCGCAGCTCAAGGGCCCGGCGCCCGGCGGCACGGGGCGGTAGATGAGCAGCCAGCGCGCGAACCAGCTCATCGAGGCAGGACTGTGGCTGCGCCTCAGTGGCGACGCCCAGGGGGCACAGCGTCTCTTCGAGCGCGCGCTGGAGCTGGATCCAACCAACACCCGCGCCCGGGAGTACCTGGCGGCCGCCGCGGGCGCGCCTTCGCGGGGCACGGCGACGCCGTTCGAGCGGCCTCCGGATTTGGAGCCTTCGCTGGGGCGGCTGGCGCCCACCGACGCGGACCTGCCCGTCTCACCGGCGCTGGAAGGCGACTGGGGCGCATGGGCGGAAGGACAGGGCGGCCCCTCGGAGGCCGGTGGCAAGTCGCCCTCGGCGCCCGTCGTCCTTCCGGAGGCGCTGGACGGCGCGCCGGCGGACGTGCTGGAGCTGCTGGCGCGTGACGTGGTCATCGAGTTCGACGAGCCCGTCATCCAGGCGAAGGGGGACACCGACGAGTACGGCATCCCCGAGGGCCACACGCAGGAGTTCGGCCTCCCCGTGATGGAGAGCGAGCTGGACCTGCTCCTGCGCGGGGCCGAGGACCTGCTGGAGCTGGATGACCACTCCGGCGCGGTGGACCTGCTCTTCAAGGCGAAGGAGCTGGCGCCGTCGGACATCCGCGTGGAATCGCTGCGCGCGCGCAGTGAGCGGATGCTGATGGCCCGGCTGGAGTCCAAGCTGGGCGACCTGGGCCGGGTGCCCGCGGTGCGCCTGCAGCCGGACGACATCATCTGGCTCAACCTGGACCACCGCGCCGGCTTCGTGCTGGCGCAGATTGACGGTTCGGTGAGCTACGAGGACCTCTTCTCGCTGTCGGGGATGACGCGGCTGGATACCGCGCGCATCCTCGTCCAGCTCATCGATGAAGGCGTCATTTCCGCGGGCTGACGGCTAGCCGCGGATGATGGCCGTCCACGTGCCCTTCACCACCAGGGTGCCGTGCTGGTTGCGCGACTCGCTGGTGACGATGACGAAGCCCATGCGGGCGCGCTCGTAGAGGTCCGCGATGCGGCCGGTGGTCGTCATCACGTCGCCGGGGCGCATGACGTCCAGGAACTCCAGGTCCTGTTCGCCGTGCACCAGCATCTGCATGTTGATGTTCAGCGCGGGGTCCGCGATGGCGGCGCTGAAGGGGCGGATGGCGAAGACGACGGCGAAGCTGGGGAAGGCGATGAGGCCCCCGTGAGGCCCCGCCTTGGCGGCCTGCGCGTCGTAGAGGAGTGGGCTGACGTGCGCGGGAGGCTCGCCCGGCGTTCCGGCGCCCGGCTTCGCGCCGCCGACGGCGAGCGTGAACTCGCGCATCTTCTCCTCGCCCAGGGTGTAGTGGTACGGGCCGTACTCACGGCCGATGAATTGCTTGTCGAGGGCCATGGTCGTTACCCGATGAAGGCTTCGACGACGGCGCCCTTGAGGACGTCCTCGCCGCGTTGATTGGTGGCGGAGACTTCCGCCGTGAGCCGCCCGTCCTGGACGGCGGTGACCCGGCCCTGGAAGGTAATCGTGTCCTCGGGCCGCACCGGGCGCGAGAAGCGCGCCTTCACGCGGCGGACCCGGCCGGGGTCCTCCACGAAGCCGGCAATGGCTTCCACCACCCAGCCCAGGGTGCACAGCCCCTGGAGGATGTTGCCATTGAGTCCGGCGGCGGAGCCCGCCTCCGGGTCGATGTGGATGGGGTTGTAATCCCCCGAGGCGCCCGCGTAGTAAATCGGCCGGTACCGGTCGCACTCGCGGACGTGCGTGAACGTGTCGCCTGGCTGGTAGGTGCGTGGCATGGGAACCGTGGATCTACCACGGCTGGCCGCCGCGCGTGCTCAGGGACGCTCCGCGTCGGGTGCCGTGCCCTGATCCAACGGGTCGTATTCGTCCGAGCCCTCGCGGCGCTTGCGGTACTGCTCCCGCACGTAGGCCACGAGCTGATCCAGATAGGACGACAGGGGAGGGCACCGCACGCCGGTGCCGTCCAGCAGCTCCAGCGTGTTGTGGCAGTTGTAGATGGCCAGGTGGTTGACGTAGCTGATGGCGGCGCGCTGTGGGCGCGCCAGCTTCTCCAGCAGTGGCAGCCGCAGCATGACGTCCGCCGCCCGCGCGGAGAGGTTGAAGCGCGGCAGCTTCTTGTTCGACTTCTCCGCAATGAGCTCGTACACGCGGCGCGCGCTCATCGGGTTGGGGTCCACCAGGTGGAAGGTGTTGCCCTGGGCGCGCGGGTCCTTCGACAGGCGCCACACCGCCTCCACCACGTAGTCCACCGGCACCACGTTCAGCGGCGCCACGCCGTTGCCCGGCAGGGGCAGGGGCACCACCAGCGGCGAGGTGACCAGGAGGATGCCCAGGTAGTAGGGCCCCTCGAAGCGGTCGATCTCCCCCGTGCGGGAGTCACCCACCACGCTGGAGGGACGGAAGACGGTGATGGGCAGGGTGGCGCCCGCGCGCTGCACCAGCCGCTCCGCCTGGAACTTCGTCTCCTCATAGGCGTTGCGGAAGCCCTGGCCCCGGTCCAGCTCGTCCTCGGCGATGACGCCCAGGCGGTCGCCGGACACGTAGCAGGTGGAGAAGTAGTTGAAGCGCGTGAGCTTCCCGCAGTCCCGAGCCAGCTCCAGCATATTGCGGGTGCCGTCCACGTTCACCCGCCAGGCCGTCTCCTTGGCCACGCCCAGCTGGGCCACCGCCGCCAGGTGGAAGATGTCCGTCACCCGCTCGCACAGGCGCTGGTACTCCTCGCCCGACAGGCCCAGGTGCATGTCCACCACGTCACCGGTGAGCAGCTCCACCTTGGCGCCCTTCACGCGGGCGGCGTGCTGCTGCGCTTCCTTGAACGACTTGGGCTGCACCAGCGCGTAGATGTGCCCCTTCGGGTCCTCGCGGGCGATGTGTTCCACCAGCCGCTTGCCGATGAATCCCGGGTAGCCGGTGAGGAAGTACGTTCCGGCCGTGGCCTTCTTGCGCGTCTCGCTCATGCGGCGCGCAGCATACCCGGCGCTCAGCCGCGCGCGAGCATGGCGCGCCACATCGCTTCAACCTGGGCGCGGGTGGCCGCCAGGTCCCCACTGTTGTCAATGACCCAGGTGGCATGGGCGCGCTTGTCGTCCAGGGGGAGCTGGGCGGCCAGCCGGGCGTCGGCGGCGTCGGAGTCCAGCCCGTCGCGCGACATCAGCCGGGCCTTCTGCAGCGCGCGGGGCACCCACACCACCGCCACGGCCTCCATCCAGGCGTGCATGCCGCTTTCGATGAGCAGGGGCACGTCGTAGATGACGCGCGCCACGCCCCGTTCCTCCAGCGCCTGGAGCTTGTCCATGAAGGCCTGACGCACCAGCGGGTGGGTGATGTCGTTGAGCGCGGCGCGCTCTGCGGGGTCCCCGAAGACGCGTGCGCCCAGCCTCACCCGGTCCAGCCGGCCGTCCGAGCCCACCACGCCGGGGAAGCGCGCCGCCACCGCGGCCAGCCCGGGCGTGCCCGGTTCCACCACCTCGCGGGCAATCACGTCCGCGTCCAGCACCTCCGCGCCGAGCTCCCGCAGGATGCGCGTCACGGTGCTCTTGCCGGAGGCGATGCCTCCCGTCAGTCCGAAGACGTGCACGGGCGTGGCCCTACTTCGCGGCCTTCTGCGTGGTGAACGTCAACGACTGAACCGTCTTGCCGTCCTCGTTGAAGAAGATGGCCAGGCCCAGGCGGGGGTAGAGGAAGTAGGTGCGGAAGTCGTCCGTCAGCTTGCGCAGGTAGCAGGGCGTGGCGGGCGCGGCGCCGGAGGGGCAGGAGGGGCCGTAGCTGTTCTCCACCGTCTCCTTGTCGATGATGGGCCCGGGGAACACGTCGATGCGCTCCACCAGTTGCGTGTCCGGATCCACCTTGAACTGGGCCTGGGTGGTGCCCTTGATGGCTTCCTTGGAGAGGTAGGCGATGATCTCCTTGCCGTCCTGTTTGACGGTGCGCGAGGGCTCACCGAACTTCTTGAGGATTTCGTCGCGCTTCGACACGCCCGGCTCAATGCCCTGCCAGGGCTTGGCGGCGGCGGGGACGGCGAAGGTGAGGACGGCGAGGACGGTCAGGATGCGCATACGGCTCCTCCCTGCTGGAACGGGCGGGCAAGGCTCTAGCAACCCCCTATGCCCGACGGAAGTTTCTGCCGGTCATTCAACCACGAGACGCCTTGCCCCGTCCGGGGGGCTCTGCTACTCCGGCTTCATGCGCGTTCCTGGCATCAGGATCCTCTCCCTTCTCGTGCTGGCCGCCGCTGGGGCGGCCGGGGGCGCCGACTTCGTAGGCCCGGACAGCTGCAAGGGTTGCCACCCCGAGGCCTACGACGCCTGGATGCAGTCGAAGCACGCCCGGGCGGAGAGTTCGCTCACCGACCAGCAGAAGAAGGACGGGCGCTGCCTGTCCTGCCACTCGCCGGAGCAGGTCACCCAGGCGACGGTGAATGTCACCTGTGAGACATGCCACGGCGGTGGGCAGTACTACTCGCCCGAGTACGTGATGAAGGACTCGGAGCTGGCGCGTCTGGTGGGCCTGGTGGACCCCTCTGAGAAGCAGTGCCGCTCCTGCCACGACGCTTCCTCGCCCTCCCTCCGGCCGTTCGACTTCAAGGAGTCGCTCAAGGCCATCGACCACTGGTCCGCCGAGCGCGCCCGCCGCGCCGCGGATCCGTCGGCCAAGAAATGACGTTGTGATCAAGGTCCTCGACGCACGCTTCGTCACCACCGCCGTGGAGCCCAAGGGCTACCCGACGGACCACACGGCGGAGGTGGCCTTCGTCGGCCGCTCCAACGTGGGCAAGTCCTCCATGATCAACGCGCTGACCGGCCGCAGGAAGCTGGTGCGCGTGTCCAACACGCCGGGGCGCACCCGGACGCTGAACTTCTTCGACGTGGACCTGGAGCGCGGCGGCGTGCGCCACCAGATCCGCCTGGCCGACCTGCCGGGCTACGGCTTCGCCAAGGCCAGCAAGGCGGACAAGGCCCAGTGGGAGAAGATGATCACCACCTACCTGGAGAAGCGGCACCGCCTGGAGGCCGTGGTCAGCATCGTGGACGTGGAGGTGGGCCCCACGCCGGACGACCTCACCACGCTCGACTATCTCCAGGCGCACAACCGCCGGGTGCTGGTGGTGGCCACCAAGGTGGACCGGCTCACCAAGGCCAAGCGCAAGCCTCGGCTGGTGGAGCTCTCCAAGCTGATGGACCTGCCGCTGGAGGTCATCCTCCCTTTCTCCTCCACGGAGAAGCTGGGCGTGGATGAGGTCTGGGGCGCGCTGCTCGACACCTTCGGCAAGTCCACCCGCGTCTGAGGGCCGCCGGCATCATCCGGTAGCCGCCGCTCCCGGTGGGGTTCTGCTCCCGGGCCGGGGGGCGCTGTGGTAGGGACCGCGCCGTGTCCGAAAACGGCAAGGGAAATGGAAGCGACACGCAGCTGGCTCCCCGGGAGCTGCGTCAGCGGTTGATGAGGCTGTCCCCGCGTCAGCGGGTGGACGCCCTCCTGGATGTCGCGGAGGCCCGCGCGCTGGTGCGCTCGATGCCCGCCGAGGACCTCTACGTCACCATCCAGGAGCTGGGGCTCGCGGATTCGACGGAGCTGGTGCAGCTCGCCTCGCCCGGCCAGTTCCGCGCCTTCGTGGACCTGGCCGGCTGGCGGCGGGACGCGCTGGACTCGCACGCCGTCCTCACCTGGCTGCGCGCCGCGCGGGGCGGGGTGGAGGACACGGGGGAGTTCCTGCGCAAGCTGCACGCGCTGGACCTGGAGGTGCTCGAAATCCTCCTGCGCGAGTTCATCGAGGTACACGACCTGGAAGAGAACCCGGACGTCAACCCGCCGGGCGTGACGATGGAGACCCCGGAGGGGCGTTACCTCGTCGAAATCAAGGTGGAGGGCGTGGAGATGTCCGCCGTCCGCTCGCTCCTCAACGACCTCATCGCGGAGAACCCCTTCGAGGCCGTGCGCCTGCTGGAGGCCGTGCGCTGGGAGATTCCCAGTGAGCTGGAGGAGACGGCGTACCAGTTCCGCCGCGGCCGACTCCAGGACATGGGCTTCCCGTCGCTGGAGGAGGCGGTGTCCCTGTTCAGCCGTGTGGACGTGGCGCCCGCGCCCGTGTCCGCCGCGCGTCCAGGGCTGGCGCCCACCACGGGCCACGTGGACTACCTGGAGGCGGCCTTCCGCGGCCTGACGATGGTGGAGGCGGTGAACGCGGAGGACGAGCTGCGCGAGGTGGCCAGCGCCGCGCTGGTGGCGGACCTGGCGGACCCGGGGGATTTGGACGCCATCCGCCGCGCGAGCGAGACGGTGCGCGACTACCTGTCCATGGCGCTCGAGCACCTGACGGGCGCGGACCCGGAGCGCGCCACGGACGTGCTGCGCGACACGCCGCTGCGGCGCATCTTCCAGACGGGCTTCTCGCTCACGCTCCAGCTCAAGTTCCGCGCGGACCGGCTGGCCAAGGCGCCGGGCGCCCTGGTGGAGGGCGTGCTGATGGTGCTTCCGGAGGAAGCGGCCGCCATCTCCGCGCTGCGCCAGAAGCGGCCCCGGCGGGCGCTGCGCGTGGAAGGCGCGGAGCCGGTGCCGTTCCGCTCCCGGCGCGAGCTGGCCGCCACCGAGGCGCTGCTGGCCCGCGCGGAGGCCCAGGTGCAGGTGTTCCGCGGGGTGCTGGGTGGCACCGACGACTCGGCGCGCGAGGCCCTGGCCCGCTTCGGCGTGCCCCTGGAGACGCTGGGCCTGGAGCGCCTCCTGGCCGCGGTGGTGGCCATGGCGGTGCTGGAGGAGCGCGCGGATGCGCGCCCGGTGCCGCTGGGGCGGGTGGTGGAGCTGGGGCAGCGCCTCTTCGAAGGCGCCCCGGGAGCGCCGCGCCTGCGCGCCTCCGCTGCCGAGCGCGCCCAGAAGGGCCTGGAGCCGGCGGTGGCGCCGGAGGCGCATGCGGAGCTGCGCCGTCTGGTGACGCTGACCCTGTCGCGGCTGTTGGAGGAGCTGGGCACGCCCTGGCTCCAGGACGGGCGGCTGGAGCCGGTGGCCTCGGCGGTTCTTCCGATGGAGAGCAGCCCCGTCCCGTAGGAATTTCAGTCCGGGGCGGCCCGCACGTCCGGCGAGGCCGCCCCGTTCTAGAAGATTCAGGGCTTTGCCCGATGGGGCCCCTGGCATGTCCTCTGCTTTCGCCCAGGCACGCGTATTGGTGCGCGACGCAACTGCCGGGAGGTGGAGTGAATGGTGCTGGGAGAGCAGGGGCAGCGCCGTGACGTGTGGGCCTTCTATGCGCTGACCGCTTTCGCGGCGGTCATGTACGCGGCGCCGGGTGAGTGGATCCCGGCGCTCGCTCCGCTGCGCCTCGCGTTGGTGACGTCGGGGCTGGCGGCGGGACTCATGGTGATACGCCGGCTGGGGCGAGCGGAGCCGCTGTACGTGGACGGCTCGCGCGGTCTGGCGCTGATCGCCTTCTCCACGCTGGCGGTGGCGTCCGTCGGCTGGTCCGTGAATCCGGAGGTGACGACCGCCACGGGCGTCGAGCTGCTGAAGCTGACCGCCATCTACATCACCTTCGTCAACGTCATCACCACCGGCCGCCGGCTGGCGGTGGTGTGCGGGGCCATGGTGCTGGCGTCGGTGGTGACGTCCATTGGCGCCATCAACTGGTACCTGGTGGGCGAGGACCTGGTGGAGGGCTTCCGCGCGCGCTGGGTGGGCGTCTACGCGGACCCGAACCACATGGCCATGAACCTGGCGCTGGTGGTGCCGCTGGCAGTGGCCTTCGTGGCCCGCAAGGGCAGCGGCTGGCTGTGGCGTCTGGCGTGTCTGACGGCGGCCATCCTGGCGGTGGCGGCCATCGTCGTCTCGCACTCGCGCGGCGGCTTCATCGGTCTCTCCGCGGCCATGGGGCTGTGGGCCATCCGCGAGAAGCGCCGCATTCAGGCCATTGTCGTGGGCTCGCTTTTCGTGATGGGCCTGCTCGTCTTCGCGCCGCAGAGCTTCTGGCAGCGCAACGAGACGGTGGCCGAGTTCCACGAGGACGCGTCCGCCATGGGCCGCGTCTACGCGTGGCAGGTGGCCAGCCGCATCAGCCTGGACAAGCCGCTGCTGGGCGTGGGGGCGGGCGGCTTTCGCTACGCGTGGCCCATGTACGCGCCCCCCGAGGCGCGCCGGGCGTACGTGGCCCACAACATCTTCCTGGACGTCATCGGCGAGCTGGGCTGGGTGGGCCTCTTGTTCTTCATGGTGTTCACGGGCGGTGCCGCGGGCGGCGCCTTCGA
Organism: Myxococcus sp. AB036A; assembly: GCF_006547355.1. Taxonomy (NCBI): domain Bacteria; kingdom Pseudomonadati; phylum Myxococcota; class Myxococcia; order Myxococcales; family Myxococcaceae; genus Myxococcus; species Myxococcus sp. AB036A. The sequence continues at coordinate 29,279 of NZ_VHLC01000043.1, forward strand.
GGCGTCGCGGGACAAGGAAGTGGGGTGGCTGGCGCGAGCCTTGTCCGCGTCAGTCGTGGGCTACCTCGTGTGTGACTTGTTCTCCGGCTACATCCTGTCCGCGCACTGCTACGTGCTCTTCGGCCTGGCGGCGGCGGCGCACCGGGTGGCGCGCGCGTCCGAGGCGGCGGACATGCAACGGGTTCCGGCTCCGAGCGGGCCGGTGGTGGCGACGTGGGAGGGGTCCGGACATGCGGCGTGAGGAGGCGCGGATGGGGCAGGAGCCCCTCCGTCTGGTTCAGTTCACCCGGTCTTTCCACATTGGAGGGACCGAGGTGCAGGTGCTGGAGCTGTTGCGGGGACTGCCCGCCAGCTACCGGTTGCAAGTGTCCGTGCTGGATGATTCGGGGCCGCTGATTGGCGCGGTGTGGAAGCTGGGCCACGCGCCCGCGGCCTTCCCGCTCAAGGGCTCCGTGGTGCAGCCGAACACGGCGTATCAGGTGTACCGCATGGCGCGCTGGCTCAAGGCGAACCGCGTGGAGCTGGTGCACGTGCATGACTTCTACTCCACGATGGTGGCCGTGCCGGCGGCGAAGCTGGCGGGCACGAAGGTCATCGTGGGCCGGTTGGACCTGGCGCACTGGCAGGGGCGGGCGCGGCGCGCGGTGCAGTCGCGGCTGTGCCGCATGGCGGACCATGTGATTGGCAACGCGGAGGCCATCCGCCACCAGCTCATCACCGAGGAGGGCCTGCCGGCCTCGCGCGTGTCCGTCATCCACAACGGCCTGGACTTGCCGCGCTTCGAGTCCCGCAGGCGCGAAGGGCTGCGCGGGCCGCTCCCCGACACGGGGGCCGCGCCGGTGGTGGTCCACGTGGCCAACATGAATCACCCGGTGAAGCGGCAGGAGGACCTGCTGCTCGCGCTGGCCCAGCTACGCCATTCCGGCATCACGCTGCACGCCTTCCTGGTGGGAGATGGTCCGCGCCGGCCGGACTTGGAGAAGCTGGCCGGTGAGCTGGGCGTGTCCGATACCGTGCACTTCCTGCGGCACCGCACGGACGTGCCCGCCATCTACGCCCGGGCGACCTTCGGCGTCCTCTGCTCCACCGCGGAGGGCATGTCCAACGCGGTGATGGAGGGCATGGCCGCGGGGCTTCCCATGGTGGTGACGCGCGTGGGTGGCAACACCGACCTGGTTCGCGATGGCGAACGGGGCCTCGTGGTGGACCCGGAGCGGCCCGCTCAACTGGCCCAGGCCTTCCGTCAGCTTCTCGCGAATCCCGAGAAGGCGAGAAGCATGGGGCATGCGGCGCGGGACTTCGTGGCGCGCGAGCTCTCCCTGGAGAAGATGGTCCGGCGCCATGACGCGCTGTACCAGCGGATTGCCCGGGGCGCGGACGCCTGAGGCATGTCAGAGCGGTGTGGATACTGCGTCTCCACCGGGCGCAATGAAGGCGGGGCCGGGGCGTAGGGAAGGGGGCATCCCACCTCTTCCGGAGCCCGCACATGGTCCTGCCCTTGCTGCTCATCCTCGCCGCCGCGCCGTCCACCCAGACGTGGACGTTCAACACGGACGGTACGCCTGAAGTTCACATTGGCAATGTTGATGGCGCGGTGCGCGTAGATGCGGTAGACGGGAATGACGTGGTAATCACGGTTGTTTGGGAAGGCGCGGAGAGTTCTCGGAACGAAGTGGGCGTGGAAGTCGTCCAAGAAAAGGGCGCCATTCGGGCGCGGGTTTGTTGCGGTCCGTGTGAACAAGAAAGGTGGTCCTGCCGTCGGAGCGGGGCCTCGGTGAGGTTCACGGCGAAGGTGCCACGGCGGGCGCGTTTGGATTTGGCGACGGTGGGTGGTCCGGTGACGGTGGCGGGCGTGACGGGGCGGCAGTCATTGGCGACAGTCAATGGCCGTGTGGAAGTGAGCGGTTCGGAGGAGCGGTTGGATGTCAGCACGGTGAACGGCACCGTGGCATTGGCACCGCGGAAGGTCGTGGCTACTTCTGTGTCCTCGGTGGGCGGAGATGTCCGGCTGAAGCTGCCGGCCCAGGCGGATGTGAGGTTGGAATTCAATACTGTCGGTGGTCGTTTCAACGACAGTCCCGCGAGGTTGGGCGGCCGCGAGCAGACGTATGGCTCGGGCACCCATGCGGTGGATGTCAGCACGGTTGGCGGTTCGCTCACCGTGCAGCAATAGCTTTCGAGGCCCGTCAAGCACTGGGCCCGGGGCGCTCGCCGGTGAAACTCCAAGGCGCCGGCGAGCGCTCATTTTTTGTCCGCGAATTGATGCGGTGCGTCAGTTGGGTGCGCCCGGCTTCCGGTGCTCGGCGCCGATGACGTCGCGGACCTGCTTGTAGCCGTCGCGGGCGAGCAGGGTGGCCAGGGTGGGGAGGATGTTTCCCACCATGCCCGGGCCCTCGTAGATGAAGCCCGTGTACACCTGCACCACCGACGCTCCCGCGCGCAGCTTTTCGTAGACGTCCTGGGCGGTGAAGACGCCCCCCACGCCGATGATGGGCAGCGCGCCCCCGCTTCGCAGCCAGGCGCGGCGGATGACGGCGTTGGCGGGCTCGCGGACGGGCGCGCCGGACAGGCCGCCGGCCTCCTTCGCCAGGGGATGCTCGAAAGGCCGGGCCACGGTGGTGTTGGTGGCGATGAGGCCGGCGAGCTTCTGGGCCCGCGCGACATCCACCACCTCGTCCACGGCCTCGGGGGACAGATCCGGGGCAATCTTGAGGAACAGCGGCTTGCCCGGGGCCACGGTGGCCAGGCGCTCCTGCACCGCGCCCAGGAGCTGTCCCAGCTGCTCGGGCTCCTGGAGCTTGCGCAGGCCCGGCGTGTTGGGGGACGAGGCGTTGACCACCACGTAGTCGCCCAGGGGCGCCAGCGCGTCCACGCAGGCCACATAGTCATCCACCGCCTGCTCCAGCGGCGTGTCCTTGTTCTTGCCGATGTTCACCCCCAGCGGGCCCGGACGCCACGTCTGCATCCGCAGCCGCGCGGCGGCCTGGGTGGCGCCGTGGTTGTTGAAGCCCATGCGGTTGATGATCGCGCGGTGCTCCGGCAGGCGGAACAGGCGAGGGCTGGGGTTGCCGGGCTGGGGCCTGGGCGTGAGGGTGCCAATCTCCACGGCGGAGAAGCCGCAGGCGAAGAGGCCGTCCACCGCCTCCGCGTCCTTGTCCAGGCCGGCGGCCAGCGCCACGGGGTGGGCGAAGCGCAGGCCGGCCACCTCGACGGCCAGGCTGGGTGGGGCGCCCTCCAGGGCCTTCTCGCGCAGGGACTCGCACAAGTCCCGTGAGCGGCCCAGGTAGTGGAGCCCCGCCATGCCGAGCCGGTGCGCGCGCTCCGCGGAGAGCTGGAAGAGGAGCGAGCGGGTGAGTCCGTACATGGCGTGGCTCACGCGGGGATGAACGAGGCCTCACGGGCCCAGGCGAGCGTCTGATCCACCTGCTCGGGCGTGAGGATGCCGTTCTGTTCGATGATGTCGATCTCCCGCCGCATGTCCGTCTCCAGCAGGTAGGGGCCGTCGGTGTTGATGGTGAACTTCACCTTGCGGTCCCAGAAGGTGCGGATGATGTGGCGCAGCTCCTCCACGCCCTCCACGGCCTTGGTGTGAAGGTTGGACGTGGGGCACAGCTCCAGGACGATGTCGCGCTCGCGCAGCACCTTCATCGCGTGCTCGTCGTAGGCGGCGCGGATGCCGTGGCCGATTCGGTGCGGCTGGAGCTTCTCCACCACGGCCATGACGCCCTCGGCGCCGGTGCCGCGCGTCTCGCCGGTGTGCACCGTGCACTTGAGCCCGGCGCGGCGCGCCCGCGAGAAGAGCTCTTCGTACTGGGTGACGACCTCCGGCTTCAGCTCCATGGCGTTCGTCTCCGTGCCGGCCAGGTCGATGCCGTACACGCCGCGCGTGCGGTACTTGATGGCCTTGTCCACGATGATGCTGTTGAGCCGGTGGTCGAACTCGCGGGCCAGGCAGAAGATGAGGCCCATTTTCACGCCGTACTCCAGCACCGCGCGGTCCATGCCGCGCAGCGCGGCGTGGATGATGTGGTCCAGGTCCAGCTCGGAGTTCAGGTTGCGCTTCATCGGGTTGAAGCGCAGCTCCATCTGCGTCACGCGGCTGCCGCGGTACTCCTTGCCGATGACTTCGTAGACGGAGCGCTCAATCGCGCTGGGGGATGACTGAATCTTCTCCGTCCAGGTGTGGAGGATCTTCAGGTAGTCGTCCAGGCTTCCCACCTTGCCCGGACGGGAGGTGATGAGCTCCACGAAGTCGAAGTAGTTCTTCACCGGGAGCTTGAAGCCCTGCTGGTGGGCGATGGACCAGAGGATGTGGGGCGCCACAGCGCCACCCACGTGGATATGCAGGTCGATCAGATCGCGTGCCATGGCGGCATGTATGCACAGTGCCGGGCGCGCGTAAAGACTACCGCCGGAGCAGCACGTACACCGCGCCGGTGCCCCCGTCTTGAGGCCGTGCGCTGGCGAACGCCAGCACCATCCGGCCAATGCGCTTCTCGGACAGCCAGCCCTTGAGCCGCTCCTTCAGCACGGGAATCTGGTCCTTGGAGTTCAAACCGCGACCGTGCACGACGAGCACGCAGCGCTGCTTCGCGCGGCGGCTGTCACCCAGGAAGCGTTCCAGCGCGTCGCGCGCCTCGTTCTGTGTCTTCCCGTGCAGGTCCAGTTGCCCCTGGATGGCGAAGTCGCCCCGGCGCAGCGCGCGCAGCAGGTTCCGGTCGATGCCGGGGCTCGCGCCTTCGATGTACTCATCCGTGCCGGTGAAGTCGAAGTCGCCCTGGCCGGCGACCAGCTCGGAGAGCTGCGCGAGCGCCTCCGCGTTTTCATCGATGATGGCCGGCAGGCGCGGGTTGGGCGCGGGCGCTTCGCCCCGGTTGGTGAGCTGCTGCACGCCGTCCATGGCGGAGAAGAAGAGGGAGGCATCATCCTCCTCGCGGACCTTGGGCGCCTTCGTGGCCCGGGGCGGGGGCGCCGCGGCCTTGCGCTTCGCGACCTCCGCCGCGGCCTTCTCCTGCGCCTCCTTCTTCTCCTGGTCCTTCAACACCTGGATGGCGGACTTGAAGGGGTTGTTGCTGAAAGCCGCTTCCTTCTTCTTGGGGCCGTTGCGCTGCTGACTCATGGCGGAAAGTGCGTCCTCGTCGTGGGCGACTGTGAGGGATGTAATCCGGCGCTACAGCCCGCGCAGGCGCCGAATCTCTTCGTAGGCGTCGCGAATCTGCTGGAAGCGACGGGCGGCCTGCTCGGCGGCCTGACGGCCGAGGTGGGCGGATTTGTCGGGGTGGTGCTCCGCGGCGAGCTGCCGGAAGGCTCGCTTCACCTCGACGTCGGTGGCGTCCGGCGTCAGGCCCAGCGCGGCGTAGTGTTCATCCCCGGCGCCCAGGTGCAGGGCGATGATGGCCTGCTCGTCCGCCTCGGAGATGCCCAGGCCCTCGGCGACGCGGCGCAGGACCTCCCGTTCGGAACGCTGCATTCCTCCGTCGGCCAGCGCCAGCTCGTAGAGCGTGTCCAGCAGCCGGTGCCGCTCGGCCGAGGGGAGCTGGGCATGGCAGGCGCTGACGGCCGCGTCCAGGTCGGGCGGGTGGGCCAGGAAGACCTTGAGGTGGCTCCGGACGACCTCCAGGGCCTCGGGGCCGTAGCCCAGGGTCGTCTGGAAGTAGCGCCGCACCACGCGCACCTCGTCGCGGCGGACCTCGCCATCCGCGTGGGCCACCTCGACGAACACGGCGCACAAGTCACTGGCGAACTGCTCGTAGGGCTCCTCCTGGCGAGGCACGAGCGCCGCCTCCGACGTGGCGTCATGGATGGACGCGTAGGGGGCGTGGGAGAAGCCGGACAGCGCCTCCGGATCTTCGGGCGGTAGGGCGTTCTGGGCGTCGTAGTAGCGCCCCGCGAAGCCGCCTGCGATGAGCAGCAGGACAATGGCCCAGGGGCTGCCCACGAGCAGCCCCGCCATCAACCCCAGCATTGCTCCCAGAACTGTTCCTGCGCCCATGGCCGACGTTCCGCTCCCTTTCCGGCGGGGGAGTTTCGCATAGAGTGGCACGGGTGAACGCCCAGTTGATTGATGGCAAGGCAGTTGCGGCGCGCGTGCGAGCGGAGGTCAAGGCGGAGGTCGACCGGCTCAAGCTCGAGCAGGGTCTGACGCCGGGGCTGGCCGTGGTGCGCGTGGGGGAGGACCCCGCCTCCAAGGTCTACGTCAATGGGAAGAAGAAGGCCGCGGAAGAGGTGGGCTTCCGCTCCTGGGAGCTCCACCCGGACGAGGGCATCACCCAGGAGGCGCTGCTGGAGGTCATCCACCAGCTCAACGCGGACCCGGCGGTGCACGGCATCCTGGTACAGCTGCCGTTGCCCAGGCACATCGACCCGGACGTCATCATCTCCGCCGTGAAGCCAGAGAAGGACGTGGACGGCTTCCACCCGCTCAACGCCGGTAACCTGCTGCTGGGCCGGTCCACCACCCGGGCGTGTACGCCCTACGGGGTGATGCGGCTGCTGGAGGAGATTGGCTGCGACCCCGCGGGCAAGCGGGCGGTGGTGGTGGGGCGCAGCAACATCGTGGGCAAGCCCATGGCGCTGATGCTGCTCCAGAAGAACGCCACGGTGACCATCTGCCACAGCAAGAGCGACCTGCGCCGGGAAGTGGAGGGCGCGGACATCCTGGTGGTGGCGGTGGGGGCGGCCGAGCTGGTGAAGGGCGCGTGGATCAAGCCCGGCGCGGTGGTGATTGACGTGGGGATGAATCGCAAGCCGGACGGCAAGCTCGTGGGCGACGTGGAGTTCGCGGCCGCCGCCGAGCGCGCGTCGTTCATCACCCCCGTCCCCGGTGGCGTGGGGCCCATGACCATCGCCATGCTGATGCGCAACACGCTCGACGCGGCCGTCCGCTACGGCCTGGTGCCTGTCGTCAGGTAGGCCGTGAGGGTGACGCGCTGGGGCCCCGGTCCCAGCTCCGCCTGCGCGTACTCGTGCATGGACCAGAGCAGCGGCTCCCACTGCGCGCCCAGCGCCCTGCGTGCCAGCACGACGGGCGCGCTGGAGCGGGTGGTGGCATCCACCATGGCCGCCGTGGACGGGTAGTCGATGGAGCCTTCCACCTCGTTCACCGTGACGTGGGTGAAGCCCGCGCTGGACATCTCCCGCTGACAGGTGTCGGGGTCGGACAGGGGGATGGCGCCCGGCTGCGATGGCTTCGCGCCCATCTGCTCCCAGAGGCGCGTGTACACGGCGCGCAGCTCTTTCGAGCGCTCGAAGGGCGTCCAACTGGACACGACGGCCCGGCCGCCCGGCTTCAGTACGCGGTGAAGCTCCTGGAAGCCACGTGCCCGGTCCGGGAAGAACATCAGGCCGAACATGGAGAAGGCGGCGTCGAACGCATTCGCCTCGAAGGGCAGCGCCATGCCGTCACCCTCCAGGATGTCGATGTCGAGCTTCGCCTCCGCGGTCCGGGCGCGCAGGGCGGCAATCATCTCCGGGGAGAAATCCACTGCTGTGACGCGGGCGCCTTCGCGCGCGGCGAGCAGCGCGAGCGTGCCCGGCCCCGTGGCGACGTCCACGACACGCGTCCCTCGAGCCACGCCGGCCCGGAGCAGGGCGTCCCTGGAGAACGTCTCGAACGTGGGCATCAGCTCGCGCACGTACTCCGGCGCCACCAGGTTCCAGGCCTCGGGTTGGGCAAGGGGCGAGACGGCGGACATGGGGGCTCCTGGACGTGGGGGCTCGGCATGGCCCGGTTCCCGTGGAAGCCTGCATGGCGGGGCCTGAAGGCGCAATTTTGTTGCGACCGCCAGGGCCCTCAGCGTTCAGCGGCGTGCGTCCGCTGTACGCGCGCTCGGGCGTTGTCCTAGCGTGCTTCGCGTCACCGTGGGGGAGGCAACACCATGCCGAGTCGCGAGGAGCAGCTTGCCGGGGGAATCTACGGATTGCTGGTGGGGGATGCCCTGGGCGTGCCCTACGAGTTCCACGCACCCGCGCAGATTCCGCCGCCCGAGGACATCGACTTCCAGCCGCCCGAGGGCTTCCAGCGCGCGCATGACGGGGTTCCTCCGGGGACCTGGTCCGACGATGGCGCGCATGCGCTGTGTTTGCTGGACTCGTTGCTCTACCAGGGGCGATTGGACCCGGAAGACCTGGGCCGCCGCCTGGTGAACTGGCTGGAGTGGGGCTACCTCGCGGTGGATGGCCAGGTGTTCGACGTGGGCATCCAGACACGCACGGCCCTGGCCCTGGTCCACGCAGGGACGCCCGCGCTGATGGCCGGCCCCAAGGGCGAACGCGACAACGGCAATGGCTCGTTGATGCGCGTGCTGCCATTGGCGCTCTGGCATTCAGGCAATGACGCGAAGCTCGCCTCGGACGCGATGACTCAGTCTCGCGTCACGCATGGACACATGCGCTCCCAGGTGTGCTGTGCGCTGTATTGCTTGTGGGCCCGCCGCATCCTCCAGGGCGTGCGTGCTTCGGAGGCATGGACGGACGCGGTGGAGACGTTCCGCAATCTGTATCCCGAAGGCTTCGAGGCTCGCACTGAACTGGACACGCATGTCCTGCCGCCGGGCTGGGAGGCGCTTCGAGGCACGGGCACGGGCTACGTGGTGGATTGCCTCCGCTCTGCGCGCCAGTGCGTGGTCGAGCACGACTCCTACGCGCAGGTGGTGAAGGCCGCGGTGCGCCTGGGCCGGGATACCGACACCACCGCGGCGGTGGCGGGAGGTATCGCCGGGCTCATCCACGGCGTGAATGGCATCCCCGCGCGTTGGCGTGAGTCGTTGCGCGGGGGCGAGTTGTTACATCCCATGTTGCAGAAGCTGCTCAAGTGCGCCGTGAGTTGAGGTTGACTCGGTGTCGCCCCTCACAGGTGCTGACGTTGACCCTGTGCGGGCCCGCGCGTTTCGGGAGTGTCGTGCCGGGCGGCGACCAGGTCTGTGTGAGCGCCGCGCCGACCTCGGAGACTCAGGGGACGGACGCTGGCCTGCCCACGTTCGCCCACGTCCGCCCATGCGCGAGTCGCTGGCCCCTCCGGGACGGCGGATGATGGACACCATTCCCACCCCCTGACACACGCCTCGGTTGTTCGACGCTTGTTCAATCCCTGTCGATGGAACGAGCGGGTGACGGTGTGTTTCACACCGTCATCAACGAGCCCCGAGGGCAAGTTGCATGTTTCTGTTGGAACAGTCTGCTTATTCCGACAAGTTTGGATTGCCAGGAGTGTGTAAGGGGATAGGATGGCGACTCATCCGGGGGGGCCGGTATGGCCGGGGTGAGTCACGCAATGATTGACCAGGATGTGGGCGCGCCTGTGCTTCGGGGGCGATTCGGCCATACACGCGGGGAGAACGTGCGGACGGAGGGTACCGTGTCAACGGAGACTTCCGGCAACATGGTGCTACCACGTGGGGTCGACGCGCTGGAGGTGCGGGTGGAGGCACTGCTCGGCGAGCACCTGGAGGCCGTGCGACGGCGGGTGGACTCTCGCTTCGCCGGGCTGATGGTGGGGCAGTGGCTGGTCGCCATCGCGGTGGCGGCGGTGCTGTCGCCCTTCGCCTGGCAGGGGACGTCGCGGGTGGTGCATCCCCACTTGCACGTGGCGGTGGTGCTGGGGGGCCTGCTGTCCGCCTTCCCGCTGGTGCTGGTGCGGCTGCGGGCCGGGGACGTCGTCACGCGGCACGTGGTGGCGGTAGCGCAGATGCTCTGGGCCGCGCTCTTCATCCACCTGACGGGCGGCCGCATCGAAACGCACTTCTATGTGTTCGGCTCGCTGGCCTTCCTGGCTTTCTACCGGGACCCGGCGGTGATGGCGACCGCCACCGTCACGGCGGTGCTGGAGCACTGCCTGCGCGGCATCTGGTGGCCGGAGTCCATCTTCGGCGTGTCGAATCCCGCGTGGTGGCGCTTCCTGGAGCACTCCTTCTGGATGGTGTTCGTCAACGGGGTGCTGGTGATTGCGTGCCGCGAGACGCTGGGGGAGATGCGGCGCGTGGCGGTGCAGCAGGTGTTGCTGGAGGGCGCGTACGCGAACGAGCGCGTGGACCATGAGCACGCGCTGGCACGCGTGCGCCGGGAGATGAGCTCCTACCGCGAGCAGGCCGCGCGGGTGGAGAAGCTGGCGGCGGTGGGGCGAATGACGGCGACGGTGAGCCACGAGCTGCGCAACCCGCTGGCCGCGGCCCGCACCGCCAACGCCGTGGTCGTCCGTCACCTGCGCAAGCTGGACGTGACGCTGGCGGACCAGCGGCTCCAGCGCTTCCTGGAAATCATCGAGCGCGAGCTGGCGGTGTGTTCACGCATCTCCTCCGAGCTGCTGGACTTCGCCCGCGAGCGTCCGCTGGAGCTGCGGCCCTGCTCGCTGCACGCGTTGATGGAGGAGGTGCTGGACGTGGTGCCGGGCCGCGAAGGCGTGCGCATCCAGAACAGCGTCCCCCTCTCGCTGGAGTCGCCCTGGGTGGACCGGGAGCTGCTGCGCAAGGTGCTCATCAACCTGGTGCAGAACGCGGTGGAGGCCATGCCGGCGGGCCGTCTGGGCCGGGTGGACGTGTTCGCGGAAGGCGGCAATGGCAGCGCCTTCATCATCCGCGTGTCCGACAACGGCATGGGCATCCCGGAGGCGATGCAGGAGCGCATCTTCGAGCCGCTCTTCACGACGAAGCCCGCGGGTACGGGCCTGGGACTGTCGGTGGTGGCCAGCACGGTGCGGCAGCACGGCGGCACCCTGCGCGTGGAGAGCCGGGAAGGGGAGGGCAGTGTCTTCACCCTCTGCCTCCCGGCGGGTTGCCCCGCCGCCGAGGTCGCCCTCTAGCTCCAGGACACCTCGTACTCGCCATCCAGCAGGCCCATGGCACGCCCACGGATGTGCGTGTCGCGGGCGCCAATGGCGGCCAGCGCCGCGCGCAGCACGCCCTCGTGGTAGCTGTGCGGCATGAAGTCGCGGAACATGGTGAGGCGGCCCTGGCGCTCGCCCATCCACTCCACGTCCCGCTCGCCGTAGCTGACGGCGGTGCTGTAGCCGGACGGCAGGTTGCTGACGAGCCGGCGCGGACAGCCACCGGACAATGCCAGGAAGCTGCGCCCCACCACGGTGCTCAGGAAGTCCTGCGCGGACCGGGCGCCAATGGTCCGCATGGCCGCCTCGAAGCCGCCCAGCCGCGGCGCCAGCAACCCCGCGGCGCTGAAGGACAGCCGCAGGAAGCTGGTGATGGGGTACAGGAAGAAGGGCACGAAGGCGCGCTCGCGCGAGGCCGCCAGGCACCGCGCCGCGGCGGCTTCCCCCGCCTCCTTCCGGACCACGTCCAGCGCCCCCAGGAAGAACATGCCCCGGGCGCGGTCCTTCTCCTCCGCGCGGCTCAGCCGCCGAGCCAGCTCCGTCAAAGGTTCAGGCGTTCCCCGCTCGACCTCAAACGCAATCATGGCCACCCCTGCGCTGGGAGGCGGCACTCGACGTGCGCGCCCCTCCTGTGTGGCTACGAAAGTGAGGGAAACCGAGAAACTGTGAAAGCCCGCACCGCTGCAACCCCGGGGCAGGGGGAGCGCCATTGGTGAACAGAGTGGGGGCTGCGTCAGAGGGAGCGCCGGGCTCCAGATGCCAGGAGGCGTGGCCGCGGGCGGTGTGGTCTGAACATCAATTCACGGCGGTTGGCCGACGCTCCAACCGCCGCGTTTTGAACGCTCAGGCCTGGAAGGCTTCGCGAACCCCGTCGCGACGCAAGGTGAACAGCATCCACACGGCCACCGGGACGCCAATGACGCAGCCGGGAGACAGGATGTAGAGCGCGGTGATGCCGCCCACCGTGGCCAGTCCGTAGCCCTTCAGGTTGAGCGCGCTGATGGCGCCCCAGGCGGACAGCACCCCGCAGAGGATGCCCACCAGCAGCATCAGCGCCAGCGTGGGTGACAGCTCCAGCGTGGACGCCTCCGCGCCCGCGGGGACGAAGGGCGAGGTCACCTTCAGCGCCGCCAGCACGAAACCGGCGATGTTGTAGATGACGTTCAGCACGCCCACGCACAGCAGGAAGAAGGCGGGCGGACGGATGATGTTGAGGACCTTGCTACGCGGGTCGCTTGGGGGCAGGTGGATTCCAGGACCACTCATGAACGGGCTCGCAGTGCGCTCACGATCATCCGCGTCGCCGGGGACTTGTTGAGCGTGTAGAAGTGGATGCCAGGCACGCCGCGCGACAGCAGCTCCATGCACTGCACCGTCGCATGGGCCACGCCGAGCTGGGCCATGGCCTCCGGGTTGTCCTTCACCCGCTCGAGCTGCAACGCCAGGCGCATGGGCACGGTGGCTCCGCACAGGCGCGTGAATCGTTGGATCTGCTCGTAGTTGGTGATGGGCATGATGCCGGGGACGATGGGGACGTTGATGCCCGCGCGGCGTGCCCGCTCCACGAAGTCGAAGTAGAACGCGTTGTCGAAGAAGAGCTGCGTCACCACGAAGTCCAGGCCGGCATCCACCTTGGCCTTGAGATGACGCAGGTCGTCGTCACGGGAGGGCGTCTCCACGTGGCCCTCCGGATAGCACGCTCCCCCGAGGCAGAAGTTGAAATCCTCTTCTCGGATGAATCGCACCATCTCCGATGCGTAGCGGAACCCCCCGGGCGCGGGCTCGAAGATTGTCTGACCCTTGGGTGGGTCTCCGCGCAGCACCAGGATGTTGTCCACCTTCGCGGCCGACAGGCGCTCCAGCACGGTGCGCAGCTCCGCCGGGGTGTGCCCTCCGCATGTCAGGTGCGCCATCGCCTCGATGCCCGCCTCCTGCTTGATGCGCAGCACCAACTCCACCGTCTTCGCCCGAGTGCTGCCTCCCGCGCCTTCCGTCACGGAGACGAAACCCGGCTGCAGGGTCGCCAGGTCTTCCAGCGCCTTGAGCAGGTTCGCCTCGCCCTCGTCCGTCCGGGGCGGGAAGAACTCGAAGGAGAAGCACGGGTCGGAAGGATTCAACCGATTACGAATCTTCATGTCGCCCCCAGTGTAGACGCTCCGCGTCGTCCTTGATCGGGCAAGTCTCGCGGCTATAGTCCGCGCCGTTTTCCACACCCCTCCAGGAGAATGAAGATGGCCCGGCAAACGCCCCTCAACGCGGCACACCGCAAGCTGGGGGCCCGGATGGTCGACTTCGCTGGCTGGGACATGCCCGTCCAGTACAGCTCCGTCATCGGCGAGCATGAGGCCGTGCGCACCGGCGTCGGCCTGTTCGACGTCTCCCACATGGGGGAGGTGGAGTTCTCCGGCCCCGGCGCCCTGGACACGGTCAACGCGCTCATCTCCAACGACCTGACCCGCATCGCGGACGGGCAGGCGCTGTATGCGGGCTTGCTCGACGAGCGGGGCACCTTCGTGGACGACGTGGTCGCCTACCGCTTCAGCCCCGAGCGCATCCTCATCTGCGTCAACTCCAGCAACCGGGAGAAGGACGTCGCGTGGATGAAGGCGCACGCCAAGGGTGTGGCCCCCGTGGACCGGAGCGACGACTACGCGCAGATTGCCGTGCAGGGCCCCAAGGCCACCGGCCTGGTCCAGCGCCTGACGAAGACGGACCTGTCGAAGATTGGCACCTACCGCTTCGCCGAGGGCGAGGTCGCCGGGGTGAAGTGCCTCATCTCCCGCACCGGCTACACTGGCGAGGACGGCTTCGAGCTGTACAGCGCGGCCGGGGACGCGGTGGCGCTGTGGGACGCGCTGCTCACCGAAGGCCAGCAGGACGGCGTGAAGCCGTGTGGCCTGGGCGCCCGTGACAGCCTCCGCACGGAGATGAAGTACGCGCTCTACGGCAACGACATCGACGACCAGCACACCGCGCTGGAGGCCGGGCTGGGGTGGATCGTCAAGCTCGACAAGGCGGCCTTCATTGGCAAGGAAGCGCTGGCGGCGCAGAAGGCCGCGGGCGTGAAGCGCAAGCTGGTGGGCTTCGAGCTGACCGGCGGCGGCATTCCGCGCCACGGCTACGCCATCCTCAAGGACGGCGCGCCGGTGGGGGAGGTGACCAGCGGCACCATGGGCCCCACCGTGAAGAAGGCCATTGGCATCGGCTACGTGCCCACCGAGCTGTCCGCGGAGGGCTCCACCTTCGACGTGGACATCCGCGGCCGCGCGGTGCCCGCCGTGGTGGTGAAGACCCCGTTCTACAAGAAGCCCTGAAGCATTCCCGTTCCAACCAGGAGCAACGACATGGCCGACAACATCCCCGGCGACCTGAAGTACACCCGTGAGCACGAGTGGGCCCGCGTCCAGGGCACCTCGGTGGTGGTGGGCGTCACGCAGCACGCGCAGGAGTCCCTGGGCGACGTGGTCTACGTGGAGCTGCCCAAGGTGGGCTCCACGGTGACGGAGGGCAAGCAGTTCGGCGTCATCGAGTCCACCAAGGCGGTGTCGGAGCTGTACTCGCCGCTGACGGGCAAGGTGGTGAAGGTGAACGACGGGCTGTCGGACAACCCCTCCACCGTGAACACCGACCCCTACGGTGCGGGCTGGATTGTGGAAATCGAGCCCTCGGACCCCAAGCAGGTGGACGGACTCCTGGACGCCGCCGCGTACACCGCCCTGCTCCAGAACAGCTGAGAGTGAAGGACCGGGGACTGGTTGTTAGGGACGGTCCTCGACTTCTCGACGCACGACTCGCCTGCGAGCCACAAAGCCATGTCCTTGAACTGGAAGTACCAGGAGCCGTTTGCCGGCCGTCACAATGGTCCGGATGACACCGAGCTGAAGCAGCTGCTGTCCGCGCTGGGCGTGGACTCGCTCGATGCCTTCATCGACCAGGCCGTCCCGCCCGCCATCCGCGCCAAGGAGCCGCTGAAGCTCGCGACCGCGCGCGGCGAGCACGAACTGCTGGCGGCCTTGGAGGCCATCGCCGCGAAGAACCAGGTGTTCCGGTCCTTCATCGGCATGGGCTACCACGACACGCACACGCCGAACGTCATCCTCCGCAACGTCTTCCAGAACCCGGGCTGGTACACCCAGTACACGCCCTACCAGGCGGAGATTGCGCAGGGCCGGCTGGAGGCGCTGCTCAACTTCCAGACGCTGGTCATGGACCTGACGGGTCTGGAGGTGGCCAACGCCTCGCTGCTGGATGAAGGCACCGCCGCCGCCGAGGCCATGGCCCTGGCCCTGGCCGTGCACCAGAAGGGCGAGGAGTCCGGCGCGGCCTTCTTCGTCTCCGACGGCTGCCACCCGCAGACGGTGGACGTGGTGCGCACCCGCGCCCAGCCGCTGGGCGTGGAGGTGGTGGTGGGCGACCACCGCACGGTGGATTTGAGCTCGAAGAAGTTCGTGGGCGCGCTGGTGCAGTACCCGACCACCGACGGCGCGGTGCATGACTACCGGGCCTTCGGCGAGCAGGTGCACGCCGCGGGCGGCCTGTTCGTGGTGGCCGCGGACCTGCTCAGCCTGACGCTGCTGACGCCGCCGGGGGAGTTCGGCGCGGACGTGGCGGTGGGCAGCGCCCAGCGCTTCGGCGTGCCCATGGGCTACGGCGGCCCGCACGCGGGCTACTTCGCCACGAAGAACGCGTACACCCGCGTCATGCCCGGCCGCATCATCGGCGTGTCCGAGGACGCGCAGGGCCGCCGCGCGCTGCGCATGGCGCTCCAGACGCGTGAGCAGCACATCCGCCGCGAGAAGGCGACGAGCAACATCTGCACCGCGCAGGTGCTGCTGGCCGTCATCGCCAGCATGTACGCCGTCTACCACGGCCCCTCCGGGCTGAAGGCCATCGCCGAGCGCGTGCACGGCCTGACGGTGCTGCTGGCGCGCGGGCTGGCGAAGCTGGGCCTCAAGCTGAAGCACGATCAGTACTTCGACACGCTGCGCGTGGAGCTGTCGGCCGCGCATGTGCGCGCGGTGCTGGGCGCCGCCGAGGCGGCGCGGATGAACTTCCGCCGCATCGACGAGAAGACGCTGGGCGTGTCCCTGGACGAGACGACGCGGCCCGCGGACGTGGAGGACATCCTGGCGGCCTTCGCCACCGGCACCGGCAAGTCCTCCGCGCCGGTGTTGGCGGACCTGGTGGGGGACGGCGTGGAGAGCGCCGTGTCGCAGGCGCTGCGCCGCTCGAGCGCGTACCTCACGCACCCCGTCTTCAACAGCTACCACTCCGAGACGGAGATGCTGCGCTACATCCGGCGGCTCGAGGCGAAGGACCTGTCCCTCACGCACTCGATGATTCCGCTGGGCAGCTGCACCATGAAGCTCAACGCCACCGCGGAGATGATTCCGGTGACGTGGCCCCAGTTCGGGCGGCTGCACCCGTTCGCGCCCACCTCGCAGGCGGCCGGCTACAAGGTCATCTTCGAGCAGCTGGAGCAGATGCTGACGCAGGTGACGGGCTTCGCGGGTTGCTCGCTCCAGCCCAACGCCGGAAGCCAGGGTGAGTACGCGGGCCTGCTCGTCATCCGCGCGTACCACCAGAGCCGCGGCCAGGGGCACCGGGACGTGTGCTTGATTCCGTCCTCCGCGCACGGCACCAACCCGGCTTCGGCGGTGATGGCCGGCTACAAGGTCGTCGTCACCAAGTGCGATGAGAACGGCAACATCGACCTGGATGACCTGCGCGCGAAGGCGGAGGCGCACAAGGACGCGCTCGCCGCGCTGATGGTGACGTACCCGTCCACCCACGGCGTGTTCGAGGAGGAGATTCGCGAAATCTGCGCCATCGTCCACGAGCGCGGCGGCCAGGTGTACATGGACGGCGCCAACCTCAACGCGCAGGTGGGCCTCACCTCGCCCGGGTTGGTGGGCGCGGACGTGTGCCACATCAACCTGCACAAGACGTTCTGCATCCCGCACGGCGGCGGCGGCCCGGGCATGGGCCCCATCTGCGTGGCCAGCCACCTGGTGAAGTTCCTGCCGGGGCACCCCGTCATCCAGACGGGCGGCGCGGAGGCCATTGGCGCCATCTCCGCGGCGCCGTGGGGCAGCGCGAGCATCCTGCTCATCTCCTGGATGTACATCGCGATGATGGGCGGCGAGGGCCTCACCCAGGCCACCAAGCTGGCCATCCTCAACGCCAACTACGTCGCCGAGCGGCTCAACGCCCACTACCCGGTGCTGTACCGGGGCAAGCGCGGCAAGGTGGCGCACGAGTGCATCGTCGACCTGCGCCCGCTCAAGAAGACGGCGGGCGTGGAGGTGGAGGACGTGGCCAAGCGGCTCATGGACTACGGCTTCCACGCGCCCACCGTGTCCTTCCCGGTGGCGGGCACGCTCATGATTGAGCCGACGGAGAGCGAGTCCAAGGCGGAGCTGGACCGTTTCTGCGACGCGATGATCGCCATCCGTCAGGAGATTCGGGACATCGAGGAGGGCCGCATGCCCAAGGACAACAACGTCCTCAAGCACGCCCCGCACACCGCGCGTGTCGTCGCCGCGCCGGAGTGGAACCGTCCCTACTCGCGCGAGCAGGCCGTGTTCCCCACGCCGTGGGTCCGCGACAACAAGTTCTGGCCCTCCGTGGGCCGGCTCAACAGCGTGCTCGGTGACCGGAAGCTGGTCTGCTCGTGCCCGCCCATCGAGGACTACATGTCGCCGGAGCCGAAGGCCGCCACGGCCTGACGCATCCCGCGCATCGGGTGATGCCCTGGGCCGTCTCCCTTGTCGGGGAGGCGGCCTTCGTCTTTACGCGGGCGTGGCCAGCGCGGCGCGGTCCGGCTCCACGTGGACCACCACGTCCACCACCTGGGGATAGGCGCCTTGAAGCGTGCGCTCCACCCGGTCCGCCACTTCATGGGCCTGCGCGGTGGTGAGCTGCGGGTCCACCTCGATCTTGAGGTCCACGTAGACGCTCTCCTCCATGCCGCGGCTGCGCACGTCGCGGCAGGAGCGCACGCCTGGCACTGCCAGCGTGTGCCGCTTCACCTCGTCTGGGTCCAGGCGCGCCGTGTCGGAGAGGATGCCCACCGCCTGCCGGACGATGCCGTAGGCCACCCAGGCCACGAACACCATCACGGCCAGCGCAATCAGCCCATCCGCGCGCGGGTAGCCCAGCCACACCAGCAGCAGGGAGCTCAGTACCGCGAGCGTGACGTAGACGTCGGACATCGTGTGGCTCGCGTCCGCGAGCAGCAGGGAGCTCTTGTACTTGCGCCCGTAGTACCGCTCCACCCGCGTCACCACCATGTTCACCACCAGGGTGAAGGCCATGACGGCCGCCATGGTGCCCGTCACCTGCGGGTGCTTGTCGTTGAGCACGGAGTCGAGCGCCATGCGCCCCAGCTCCAGCATGCCCACGCCAATCATCGCGCCAATGCCCAGCGACGCGAGCGCCTCGAACTTGCCGTGGCCGTAGGGGTGGTCCTCGTCCGCCGGGCGTGACGCCACGCCCATGGCCACCAGCCCCAGCACGTTGGAGCCGCCGTCGATGAACGAGTGCAGCCCGTCCGCAGTCACCGCCGCGGACTGGCTGAGCATTCCGAAGATCAGCTTGGCGCTGGCCACCACCCAGTTGGCCACGAGGATGCCCAGCAGCACCCTGCGGACCTTCCGGTTCCGCTCCTGCTGCGCGAGGTTTCTGTCGGTGAGCGTCGTTGCTTCCACGGGGCCGCACGGTACTTCAGTGCGCGCTCAGTTGGGCTGGCGGAACAGCCGCATCTTCGGGCCGCCGCCCATCTCCATGAAGAAGCCGAACTGGAACTTCACCTTGGCGTCGTCCGACAGCAGGCCGGGCGGCGGGTTGGGGAAGGGCTGCGCGCGTTTGAAGGACGACACTGCCTCGAAGTCGAGGAAGTCGAGCCCGCTGCTCTTCTCCACCTGGATGTCCGTCACCTGGCCGCGCTCGTCCAGCGTGATTTGCAGCAGCGTGTACCGGTCCCGCCCCGTGTAGATGCCGCCGGTGGGGTCTCTCCGGCGCAGTTGCTCGTTGGGGTTCCAGTGCATGCCCACGCTCTGCTTCACGCGGTTGAAGAAGCTGGCGTACTTCCACTCACGCGTGTTGAGGAGGGTGCCATCGCCTTCCTCGGCGTCCTGCAGGTGGTCGTTGGGCGCGGCGCCCAGGACCTTGTCCATGACGGCACGAGACGGCGTCAGCGACGCCAGCCCCGGCGCGCCCGCGCGGCCCGTGGAGCCGGCTTCCTCGCCGCCGGTGCCGGGCTGGATGTTGAGGCGCTTGGAGTTGCCCACCACCTCGTCGCTCTCGTTCTGGTTGTTCACCGTCATGCCCGGACCCGGCGACGTCGGGTCCGTCTTCATCGCCACCTCGTTCTTCTTTCGGGCGTCCGGAATCTCGAAGGCGGGCTTCTGGCCACCCAGGGACACGGGCCGGTCGTCGTTGCCCATGCCGTTGTTGCCGGCCGTGCGCGGCGGCGTCTGCGCGTCCGTATTCTGGCCTTCTTGATTCTGCGGCGCCGTCCGCTGGGGCATGGCGTTCCGGTAGAAGGGCGTCTGCTCCCGAGCGCGCGTCTCCTTGTCCACGCGGTTGTTGCTCTCCGCGAGGTACTTCGCGTTCGGGTCCACCTCGTCGTTGCCGGGCGCGACGTCCACCACCTGCCCCTTGGGCGTCTCGTCGGGCTTCTTCTCCTCCGGCTTCTTGTCCTGGGCCTTGGGACGCTCCGTCGCCTGGGACTTCGTCTGGGGGGAGGCCTTGCCGCGGTTCTGCGCCCATTGGTCGGCGGTGAGCGGACGCACGGCCACGGAGGTGGGCCGCGTCACCGGCTTGCGTGCCTTCCCGTCGTCCTGGAACGAACTCGTCAGCAGCAGGGTTCCCACGTAGACGGCATGGAGGAGCAGGGCGAGCGCAATCGCCGCGGCGAAACGCCCCGCGGACGACCCCTGCCGCCTCCGGCGGCGCCAGCTTGTTGGAGAACCCGTGCTCACGGCGGGATGATAAACCTCCGAACGGGCGGACTAGTCCCGTCGCGTTCGCGGCTGAACAGGTGAAAGGTCAGGTCGATTCGCGGGCCGCGCACGGGTTTGAAGGATAACCCCTCCCAGCCTCAATAGATGGGGGCCACCTCGGCACCGTTGAAGTAGTGACGGAGGATGTCCTGGTAGCGCTGCCCGGCCTCCGCCCGGCCAATGGCGCCCGTCTGGCACATTCCTACGCCGTGCCCCCAGCCCCCGCCACGGAAAAGCCAGCCGGTGAGCCGGCCCCCGGCGTCCCGTTCGGCCTCCACCACCGCCATGCTGCTGTTGAGCATGCCGAACAGGCGGCGGATGTTGAGCTCGCCGCGCACCTGGGTGGCCCCCTTGTCGCCGGACACGGTCAGCACGGCCGCGCGGCCGGAGACGCCCCGGTCCGTCAGCGCCAGGGCCTGGACGCGCCCCACGCCCAGCCGCTTCAGGCGGGTGTCCACCTGCTCGGCCGTGAAGCGCTTCTCCCACCGGAACTTGCTGGGCTGCGCGAAGCTGGACAGCCGGCAGGCCGCCGGGAGGTTGGCGGTCGTCAGCCAGCGCTCCAGGCTGGCGGGCAGGGGATGGGCGCCCACGGGGCCGATGACGTCCGGGCGGCCACGCAGGCTGGGGTCCGGAGGCCCGCCCCACACCACGTCGTTGTCCTCGGTGTGGCCGCCGCAGACGGCGCTGTAGACGGAGTCCACCAGGCGGCCGTCCTCGCTGAAGAGGCCCTCGCCCCGGGTGGCCTCCACCGCGGCGGTGGTGCTGGCGGCCTCACCGGTGCGGCCCCGATAGACGGCGCAGTGCTGCTCCGAGCACAGGAGGTAGGGGTCCGCCAGGTGCTTGATGCCTACCTTCGCCAGCACCTCGCCACGCGCGGTGACGGCCTGGGCCTTGAGCGCCTCCGAGTGGGCGCGGGCGAAGATTTCCGCGGGGACCAGGCCCTTGAGCAGGTCCTCCAGGGGGACGACGTTCACCACCGCCAGTAGGCCCGAACGGTCCACGACGAGCTGGAGCGCGCCCCGGAAGGTGCGGTCCTCGAAGCCGTGGAAGTCGTAGCCCACGCCGTATTCGACCTGGCGTACGTCGAAGCCCGCACCGTCGGGCGTCTCCGCGTCCAGCCGGTCCTGGGCCATGCCCACGACGACGCCCGCCTCGTCGCGCACCTCCAGGATGGCCTTGGAGGGCGTGCGCACCTCTTCAAAGAGCGTCGTCTGGACGCCGTGGCTGCGCAGCAGCTCTGCCTGCTTGAGGCCGGCGGCCTCGGGCGTGAGGACCTCGTCCACCAGCAGCAGGGTGCGCCGGTTGTCGATGACCTTGCCGGCGATGCCGTAGACGGAGCCCAGGACCTGGGCCCGGACCGCGAGCCCCTTCTCACGCCATGACGCCAGCGCCGCCTGGAGTCCCGCGCGGTCGGCCATGCGGAACTCAGCCAGTTGCACGCGCGCGGACAGCACCGCCGGGCTCCCCTGCGTCACCCGGACCGTCCAGCGCGTGCCCGCGGCGGCGTCGAGCATCTTCTCGTCGGGTCCTCCGAAGCGCAGGCGCATCCGGCCTCGCGGAGAGAAGGTGACCTCGTTCCGGCCCTCCATCAGGCGCACGGGGACGCGAGGCTCACCCCCACGGAAGTCCAGGCGCTTGAGGTCTCCCGGCGTGGGAATCCCCTGCGCCAGCGGGTCCTCTAGCGGCGGTGGCTCCGTGCCCGGTGACGGTGCCTCGTGGCCGTCGGGCGCGGTAGCAGGTTCGCTGCCGGTCGCGCCAGACGACGCTCCGGGCGTGTCCAAGGTCTCCGGTCCAGGCGCCGATGCGTCCGCGCCGGTCGCGCCCGCTTCGCTGTCCTGTGGGCCTGATGTGGCCTCGGACGATGACACGACGGCCGGCCCGGTCGCGGATGCACGGGGACTGTCAGCCGCGGGTTTCGAGGCCACGCAGGCGGAGAGCAGGACGGCGGCGAGAAGCTGTGTGACGGCGTGGCGCACGGGGGGCGACACCGTACTGTCGCACCTCCACGCTGTCACGGACCGTTCGTCGTGCGCCCGCCGGGCAGGCTGGCTGGTACGTGTCGGGACTCCAGGGGATGAATAGCGCACAGGGCTTCCGGCGTTGCCCCTGCTCATGAAAATCCGACACGGCAACTGCCTGAAGCTGACGTTCCTGGCGACGAGCATGCTCCTGCTGAGCTCGGCGGCCTGCTCGGGCTCCGACAGTGGAGGGACGCCTGTGCCCGTTCAGAGTCTGGCCCCTCGCCCCGTGCCCACGCCCGCGCCTGGGCCGGCGCAGTCGCCCACGCCCACTCAAACCTTCGCCACGCGTCCGCCCGTCGGCGTGCAGGCGGTGGCGGGGACTCCGGTGGCCGCGCTGCCGGACCACACGGACCATGTGAACATCGAGGACCCTTCGCCCCAACCGGTCGTCAACGCCACGGCGATGGCCGTCGCCGCAGAGGCGCCCGTCTACACCCGTGAGTGGGTGGTGAGCACGTCGGGCAACGACGCCGGGGACGGCAGCGCCGCGCAGCCGCTGCGCACGCTCAACAAGGCCATCGGCCTTGCCAGCCCGGGGGAGCTCATCCGAGTCCTGCCCGGCACCTACGCGGAGCGCGTCATCATCGGTGACAACGCGAAGCCGGGAACGGCCGACGCGAAAATCACGCTCCAGGGCGAGGGCAACCCGCGCATCGTCCTGGGCCCCGGTGACCACGGACTGGTGCAGGTGCGCCAGCCGCATTGGATCATCGACGGCTTCGAAATCGATATGGAGGGGCAGACGCCCTTCGCCGTGACGTTCGAGGGCGACGTGACGGGCTCGATGCTCGTCAACTCGGACCTGCACGGCGGCACGGGCGGCGGCGCGGTGACGACGTTCAACAACGCCACCGGGCCCATCATCGAGAACAACCACATCCACGACTTCGTGAAGACCACCGACAACGAGGACTCGCACGGCGTCGTGGTGCAGCCCACGTCGCGCGACGTCACCGTGCGCAACAACGACATCCACGACAACTCCGGTGACTCCGTGCAGTGCCTGGGGCCCGAGGGCTTCAGCAACCTGCCGCCCGCGGAGAACCTGCTGGTGGAGAACAACCACTTCTACGGCAACCGCGAGAACGCCGTGGACATCAAGACGTGCTACGGGGTGACCATCCGCAACAACCGGATGCACCACTTCCTCCCGACCTCCACGGCGCGGGGGGATGTCGTCGTCATCCACTACTCCGCGAGCAACGTGCTGGTGGAGGACAACGAAATCTACGACGGCGCGAAGGGCATCGCGGTGGGCGGCACCCGTGACGGCGCCATGCCCACCGGCGTCGTCATCCGCCGCAATCGCGTGTACGACATGACCGAGGCCGGGGGCGGGGAGGGCACCGGCATCCGCCTGGAGAACTCGAAGGGCACCCGGGTGGTGAACAACACCGTCACCCGCGCGGCCACGGCGCTCATCATCGGCCATGGCACCGGCGGCCCCACCCAAGCCCCGGTGGTGCAGAACAACATCTTCGCGGAAGCCCCCATCGCGGTGAGCATGGGCCCGATGGCCCCGGGGATGAAAATGGGCAACAACCTCTTCCCAGCGGGCGCCCAGTTCAAGAAGGACGGCAAGCCCGTGGACCTCACGGCCTACCAGTCCACCTCGGGAGACACCACCTCACGCCTCGGCTCGGCGGACCTCGGGGCGGCGTTCGCGCCGGGGCCCATGGCGCTGGACTCGGGCGCCGACATCGGCATCCCGTTCTGCGGTGGGGGGCCGGACATCGGCGCGGTGGAGCTCGGCTGCTGACCCGTCCACTCAGCCCCTGAAAAGGACAAGGCCCGATGCGGAGTGACTTCCGCACCGGGCCTTGTGTCTTTGAGGCGCCACCCGGATTCGAACCGGGGAATGAAGGTTTTGCAGACCTTTGCCTTACCACTTGGCTATGGCGCCGAGACGATGGGGTCGGCTTTATACGCAGCCCGCCACCGCGCGGTCAAGGATGCAACAGCTGCCTGCGGTGCATGCGTCCCGTTACCATGCCGGTACCAGAAGGTTCCACCCCGGGTGTGCGTGCGCACGGACACCCGACAGGACGAGGTGTTCGAAAGATGCTTCACGGCCAAGGGCTGTACCTGGAGGAGCATGACGCGTTTCGTCGCACGGTACGTGCGGTGGTGGAGAAGGAGATTCGTCCCTTCGTGAAGGAGTGGGAGGCCCGGGAGGAGTTCCCCCGGGAGCTCTTCACCCGCTTTGGCGAGCTGGGCTTCCTCGGCCTGAAGTATCCGGTGGAGTACGGGGGCTCGGCCGCGGGGGAGCTGTATGAGGCGGTGTTGCTGGAGGAGCTGGGGCGCTGTGGCTCGGGCGGTGTGTCCGCGGGGCTGGGGGCGCAGTTCACCATCTCCACGGGGCCCCTCCATCAGTTCGGCACGGACGCGCAGAAGCACCGCTGGCTGGCCCCCGCCATCCGGGGCGAGAAGATTGGCGCGCTGGGTATCACCGAACCGGACGCGGGCTCGGACGTGGCGGGGCTGCGCACCATTGCCCGGCGCGAGGGCGACAGCTACGTCCTCAACGGCTCCAAGACGTACATCACCAACGGCGTGCGCGCGGACTTCGTGGTGCTGGCGGTGAAGACGGATGCGTCCGCGGGTCACAAGGGCCTGTCCATGGTGGTGGTGGAGAAGGGCACGCCGGGCTTCTCCGTGGGGCGCAAGCTGGACAAGCTCGGCTGGCGCGCCTCGGACACCGCGGAGCTGTTCTTCGAGGACTGCCGCGTGCCCGCGGAGAACCTGCTCGGCGTGGAAGGGCAGGGCTTCGCGCAGATCATGGGCAACTTCCAGTGGGAGCGCCTGTCGCTCGCGTTGGGCGCGGTGGGCGCCATGGAGGACATGCTGGAGACGGTGCTGGCGCACGTGAAGTCACGGCGTGCCTTCGGCCAGTCGCTCCACCAGTTCCAGGTGGTGCGCCACAAGCTGGCGGAGCTCTTCACTGCGCGCGAGTCGGCGCGTCAGCTCACCTACCACGCGCTGCGCCTGCACGTGGCCGGCGAGTGGGCGGTGGCGCAGACGTCCATGGCGAAGAAAGTGGCCACCGAGACGTGCTGCCGCGTGGCGGATGAGTGTCTCCAGCTCCATGGCGGCGCGGGCTACATGATGGAGTACGACATCCAGCGCCACTGGCGTGACGCGCGGCTGGGGCCCATCGGCGGTGGCACCAGTGAGGTGATGAACGAAATCATCGCCAAGCAGCTCGGCCTGTAGGGCGGGGGCGCGGTGCGGCACGGCGCCCCGCCTGTCACGTGGAGGGCAGGCGGGGGAGCGGCGTGGGAAGAGGCCCTTGGTGCTCCGGGTTACTCGAAGAGACCCCGCGGAGGTCACCGTGGAGCCCATCATCGTCTGTGCCGAGCTTTACATGCGTCTGGGGGACGACGAAGTGCTCGTCCTCGACTGTCGCGACGCTGCCGATTGGGAGCGTTACGACCTGCACATCCCAGGCGCCTTGCGGATGACGTCCGCGGAAATCGCCCGCGACCACCACATGCTCCCGGATGACGAACTCATCGTCTTGTGTGGCTGCTCGCCGGACGGAAGGGACACGCGCCGTGTCTGCCGGCTGCTCCGGATGAAGGGCCGCGAGGCCGTCTGCCTCGACGGCGGACTGCTCGCATGGGTCACAGGTGGCTTCCCCACGGAGCGGCACACCCGGGCGCCCGTCGCCGCGCTGCCCCACTGAGCACCAGGGTGGGTGCGGTGCGTCGTCAAACGGTGTTATGGAGCGGCGACATCCTCCTCTGGAGACTGGAGAAACGCCCCCATGGCCAGGCTTCGCGCGGCCCTCATCGGTGCCACTGGACTCGCCGGACAGCAATTCATCGCCGCCCTGAAGAATCACCCCTCCATCGAGCTGACGGGGCTCGCGGCCTCGCCTCGCTCGGCGGGCAAGACGTATGCGGAGGCGTTGAAAACGGCGAGTGGCATGACGGCCTGGTTCGTCCCGGAGCCGCTGCCCGCCGAGCTCGCCGGCATGAAGGTGGTGGCCGGTGACGCGCTCGAGGCCAAGGACTACGACCTGGTCTTCTCCGCCGTGGAGGCGGACGTGGCACGCGAGCTGGAGCCTCGGCTGGCGAAGGACATCCCGGTCTTCTCCGCCGCCAGCGCGTTCCGATACGAAGAAGACGTCCCGTTGCTGATTCCCCCCGTCAACGCCGCGCATGCGCCCCTCATCCGGGAGCAGCAGCGCCGGCGTGGCTGGAAGGGCTTCATCGTCCCCATCCCCAACTGCACCACCACCGGCCTGGCGGTGACGCTGGCGCCGTTGGTGGAGCGCTTCGGCGTGAAGGCGGTGCTGATGACCAGCCTCCAGGCCATGTCCGGCGCTGGCCGCTCGCCGGGCGTCATCGGCATGGACATCCTCGACAACGTCATCCCCTACATTCCCAAGGAGGAGCACAAGGTCGAGGTGGAGACGAAGAAGATTCTCGGCGCGCTGCGTCCAGCGGGTGACGGCCTCACGCCGCATGACGTTCGGGTGTCCTGCACCTGCACCCGCGTGGCGGTGATGGAGGGCCACACCGAGTCCGTCTTCGTCTCATTGGACAAGAAGGCGACTGTGGCCGAAGTGACCCAGGCCCTGCGGGAGTGGAAGGGCGCCGAGCTGGCTCGGAACCTGCCGTCCTCCGCACCGCGCTGGATTGAGGTGCTGGACGATCCCTTCCGACCCCAGCCCCGTTTGGACCGGGACACGCATGGCGGTATGGCCACCACCGTCGGACGCATCCGCGAGGATGGCGTCCTGGAGAACGGCTTCAAGTACGTGCTGGTGTCGCACAACACCAAGATGGGAGCCGCGCGAGGCGCCATCCTCGTGGCCGAGCTGCTGTTGGCCCAGGGCTTGGTGGGCTGAGCCCCGCTTCCGGCGAAGGGGTGGCACAGATTCAGGGTGCCATCGTCAGCTCGAACCACTACTCTGCGCGCCCACGGACGCGCCTGGTTTCAACCGAGAGGAGACTTTTCAATGGCCTACGTCGTTGCCGACCCTTGCATCAAGTGCAAGTACACCGACTGTGTCGAGGTGTGCCCAGTCAACTGCTTTTACGAGGGTGCCAACTTCCTGGTCATCCACCCGGATGAGTGTATCGACTGCGGTGCTTGCGAGCCGGTGTGCCCCACCAAGGCCATCTTCCCGGAGACGGAGCTCCCGGAGCAGTGGAAGGAATACAAGGCGCTGAACGCCGACCTGTCCACCAAGTGGCCCAACATCGCGGAGAAGAAGTCCGCGCTGCCCGAGGCCGAGGAGTTCAAGTCGAAGGACGGCAAGCGCTCCCTGCTGGATCCGGCGCCGGGCTCGTAGTCCACGGACCGTCGCGTGTCCCGGAAGGCCCTTTTGCCCGACGGCGAGAGGGCCTTCTCCGTTGCGGGGGAACTACTCCGCGCGCAGGGAGCTCAGCTTCAACCCGCGCGCTTCCAGCGCGTCGCGCAGCCGGCTCAGGTCCTCGGCCGCCACAGGGCGGTGCCGGCCCTGGATGCGCAGCGACACTTCGCGCGGGCCCGTGCGTTCGACCTCTACCGTGGCGTCCAGGTGCCCGTGCAGGCTCATGCTGAGCGCGGGCCGCTGGGACTTCACGAACACCTCGATGCGCTCGATGAGCGCCATCGCGGCCTCGGCGCGTGCGGCGGGGTTCACTTCCTCGGCCGGGGCGTGTGCGGCGCCTCCCGCGCTCGCCGTCACCGCCGTGGCGTTCTCCGAGCCCATCGGCTCCTGAAGAGGCCTCTTCTCATCCGGAGGCGGTGGCCCGGGAGCCGGCCGTGCTTCGGGTTGGACTGGAAGGGCGGGGCGCAGGTCCTTCGACAGCTCGCGGGCGATGAGGTCGTGGAGCCGTTGTTCCGTGCGCTCCTGGCCCAGGGCCTGGGACTCGCTCCGGACGGTGCCCAGCCGCTGGACTTCGACATGCATCGCCTGCCGCTTGAGTCCCAGGCTCTCGGGGCTGGAGACAGCGCCGCGCTGGGCGGTGAGCACGGGCCCCGCGGCCCGGGCCAGCAGGGTGGGCGTGGGGCCCGTGCGCGCGGCGCTTCGGGGGCTCAGTCCCGAGCGTTGGGGCCTGGGTTGGGTGCTGCGTGCGTCCGCTTCGTCGAGCGCTTTCTTGAAGCGCTCTCCGTCGGCGGATGACTTCGTCTGTCCGGAGCCGGTGGTGGGCTCGCGACTGTCGACCTTCATGGCATCCCTCGTGCGGTGGGCGCGGGGAGCAGAGCAGGGGGCGTGCCAGCCCCCGCATCGATAATCGCTTCAGCCCGTCCCCTGGAAAGCGGTACCGCCGGGTGGACGGGCGTCCAGGCGTGGGATGCGGCTCAGCGGTTCTTACCGAAGGCGCCGGGCTGAATCGGCGCAAGTCCGGTCAGGTCGTTGACGGCCAGGGGGCACGCGGCCACGGCGGCCGGGTCCGCCAGGGAGGGCGTCTTCGTCCAGTCCCGCTCGGGGAAGATCAGCGCGTCGCGCAGCTCGATGGACGTCAGGCCCTTCTTGTACTCCCAGAAGCGGCCCCGCACGAGGACGCGGGAGCCCTTGAGCAGCTTGTTGAGGTCCGTGTACTGCGTGTCCTGCAGCTTCGCGGTGATCTCCACGCGCGGGCGCTTGGGCGCCTTGCCGAAGTTGAACTCGAAGCGCTCCGTCGTCGGCGCCTCGGGCTCCACCCACAAGAGCCGGGCCAGCATGTAGGGGGCCTCTGGCTCCTCGTCCTTCTTCAGGCGCTTCTTCTTCGGCTTCTCGAGCTTGACGTCCACCAGCTCCAGCGCGCCGAAGGCGACCTCGTGGTCCAGGTAGTTCTCGCGGAAGAGGGCCTCGGCGGTGGACGCGCCCACGGACGTGGCACGCTGGACTTCCTGGGCGTAGCGCTCGCGCAGGGCGGGCAGGGTGACCAGGAAGCTGTCCAGGGGCTGTACGCCATTGGCGAGGAAGCGAAGCCGCCCCATGTCGATGGCCGGGTAGTAGGGCGCCAGGGCTTGCGCCGTCACCAGCCACTCCTGGGGCAGTTTCCGGTCGATGAGCACGCGTCGCACCATGGCGACGAGGAAGGCGTTGCCAGGAAACCGCTGGTTGACGAGCTGGGTGTTGAGGGCGTTGACCAGCACCGGGTCCAGCATGAAGTTCTCATCACGCTTGTGCAGCAGCACACCGGTTTCACCCATCAGCGTCAGCATGGCCCCGAGCACCTGGGCGCAGCCGGCATCCTGGGTCCCCTGCTTGAGCCCCTGGTTCAGCTTCGACCGGGCGAAGCGCTTGTCCAGGTCCTCCTCGCGGAAGACGGGGGCCTGACCATTGCCGAAGAACAGCTCTGGCTGGGCGGTGGCGGGCATGGCCGACAGGGCCAGGGCGAGTGCGAGCAGTCGGTTGAAGCGCATGGCGCCTTGCAGCCTACCACGGCGCACGGACCCACCGTGTGGCCCGACCGTAGCGGCAGGCGGGCGGGCCACAGGGTGCAACCCCGGCGTTCCACGGTGCTTTTTCCGCCTGTTGACCTCGCGGGCTTTTGTGTACCTTGCCCGCGACATGGCCTCTCCCACGGATACTTCCGCGCCCGTCACCATCACTCAGATTCAGAGTGAGGCGGAGCTCATGCAGGCGCTCGCCATCCGCGAGGTGGTGTTCATCGAGGAACAGGCGGTTCCCGAAGGCATCGAGCGCGACGCCGAGGACGCGCACGCCTACCACGTCATCGCCAACCAGGGGGGCCACGCCATCGGCACGGGGCGCCTGGTGATGCTGGCGCAGCCTCCGGCCAACCAGGAAGGCACGTGGGGGCAGATTGGCCGCATGGCCGTCCTCCAGGCGCACCGCAAGGCGCGCGTGGGCTCCATGTTGCTGACGTCGCTCGAGGAAGAGGCGCGTCGGCGTGGCGTCAACGGCATCATGCTGCACGCCCAGCTCTACGCGCTGGAGTTCTACAAGAAGCACGGCTACCTGCCGGTGGGCGGCGTCTTCGAGGAAGCCGGCATGGAGCACCTGGAGATGCACAAGCGCTTCTGAGGTGGCCTCAACGGCGCGGTGGCCGGGGGGCAGGCGGTTGGGCATGCCGCGGATCCTCGGGCCACGAGTGCCGGGGGTACTTGCGGCACAGCTCCTTGCGGATGGCGGGGTAGTGCCGCTCCCAGAAACCCGCGAGGTCGGTCGTCACCTGGACCGCGCGCATGTTTGGCGCCAGCAGGTGCAGCACCAGCGGGACGCGCCCCGCGCAGACGTTGGGCCCCTGCGCCATGCCGAAGAAGTCCTGGAGTCGCGACTCGACCCAGGGCGGCTTGCCCGGCTCGTAGTGGACCTTGACGCCGCGGCCTCCGGGCAGCGTCACCCGTTCCGGCGCATGCGTGGCCAGCAGCCGCTGCTGCTCGGAAGTGAGACGTGCGTAGAGTGCGTCCAGCAGGGACACCCCTTCCAGGTCCTTGAAGCTGCGCGCGTCCGAGCAGAGCGACGCCAGCGCATCGCGCAGGAAGGTGTCGTCAACGGTGGGGAACTTCGCCTCGGGAAAGGCCCCGGCCAGCAGGGCCACGCGGGTGCGCCACTGCTCCAGGGCCTCCGGGTCCGCGAACTTGCCAGGCCCCGCGGCCAGCGCGGCTTCCACGAGCACGCGCGCGGTGGCCTCCGAGGCGGGCGCGGGCGTGCGGGTCTCCTCCAGGACGAGGTTGCCGTAGGACAGGCGGGTGAGCCGCTCCACACGCCGGGCCTCGGCGTTCCACTGGAGGGTGTCCACCTCCTCCAGCGTGTCCGGGTAGAGGTCGAGCAGCCATTCCGGCTCCACGGCGCTGGCGAGCCGCACCACGGCGCCCTTGCCAGGGCGTTCTTCGGCGTCGGCGGCCACCATGAGGTCGGCGTCCTGGACCACGCTCACGTCTGACAGCGTGGCCGACCCTCCTCCGAACATCAGCAGCTCGGGCGCACGGGGCCGGCGCCGCCGGGCGACGCGGTCGGGGTAGCCGGCGAGCACGCTGAGCATCAGCGCTTGCTCCACGTCCTCGGGCCGCTGGGGCCGGGTGCCCTGTCCACGCACCGCGCGCCGCAGCTGCTTCTGGACCCGGTCCACGGACTGCACGGCGCCGGCCTCCAGGGAGAGGGAGTGCATGCGGCCCGACGCGAAGTTCGCGCGCTCGGCTTCGCGGAAGCGCTCGAACAGCTCCAGCAGGTCGGACGGCCCGCTGACGATGGCGGCCGGGCGTCCTCCCTGGCCCAGGTTGGCGCGGGCCTCGCGGCGGATGTCGCGTTCGCCCATGAGGGCGGCCAGCACGGCGGCTTCGGCCCCCACGCCCCGGCGCTCACCCTCGACGATGATGCGCGCCTGACGGGGGTGGACGGGGAAGCGCAGGAGCCGTTCGCCCACCTCCGTGACGGTGCCGGCGGAGTCGACCGCGCCCAGCCGGCGGAGCAGCGTCTCCGCGGCGTCCAGGGACGCGGCCGGGGGCGGCTCGAAGAAGGGGAAGGCGGCCAGGTCGGTGATGCCGGACGCGCGCAGGGAGAGGACGGTTTCGGCCAGGTCCGTGCGGCGAATCTCCGGGGCGTCCTGCTCCGGGCGGCCGTCGAAGTCGTGCTGGGTGTAGAGGCGCAGGCAGTGGCCCGCGCGCGTACGGCCCGCGCGGCCCGCGCGCTGGATGGCGGAGGCGCGGCTGACCTTGGACAGCTTGAGGGTGGGCAGGCCAGACCAGGGGGAGTGGGAGGCGACGCGCGCGAGCCCGGAGTCGATGACCACCGCCACGCCGTCGATGGTGACGGACGTCTCCGCGACGTTGGTGGAGAGGATGATCTTCCGCCGCGAACTGCGCCGCACGGCGCGGTCCTGCTCGGCGGGGGACAGGTCGCCGTGGAGGGGGAGCACGTCGGTGCCGTGGCGTTCGGCGAACTCGGCGCATGCGTCGCGTGCGCGGCGGATTTCGCCGGCGCCGGGGAGGAAGACGAGCACGTCGCCATCCACGCCCTGGGTGAAGAGCCGCTTGATGCCGGAGAGCACCTGCTGGTCCAGGTGTCGGTCATCGGGCGCGGGCAGGTACTCCACACTCACGTCGAAGCGCCGGCCCTCGGAGCGGAGCGAGGGACACCCGCCGAGGTACGCCCGGATGGGCTCCGCCTCCAGCGTCGCGGACATGACGACGACCTTGAGGTCGGGGCGCGCCGTCTCCTGGAGGCGCCGCAGCAGGGCCAGGGAGATGTCCGCGGACAGGTGCCGCTCGTGGAACTCGTCGAGCACGACGATGCCCACGTCGCGAAGCTTCGGGTCGGAGAGCAACCGGCGGCCGAGGACGCCTTCGGTGACGAAGGACAGCCGCGTCTTCGCGCTGCGCACGTCCTCGAAGCGGACCTGGTAGCCCACGGACTCGCCCACGCGCTCGCCCAGCTCCTCGGACACGCGCTGTGCGGCGAGCCGCGTGGGGAGCCGGCGTGGCTGGAGGACGATGATTTCCTTCCCCTGGCCGAGCCCCGCCTCCAGGAGCGCGCGAGGCACGCGCGTCGTCTTTCCCGCGCCGGGAGGCGCTTCCAGGACGAGCGACCGCGCGCCACGCAGCGTGGAGACGATGTCCGGCAACAGGGGATCGATGGGAAGCGCGACGTCCGCCATGGCCCGGTGTCCTTTAAGGCGTGTCCGCGTCGGGAGCCGGTGGGGCGGACTGAGAGGAAGCCTTCTTCTTCCGGATGCGAGGCGCCTGTGCCTCACCCGAGGCCGGAGGTTCGGTGGCCTCGGTCGCGGCAGGCTCCGCTGCATCGGCCTTCTTGCGTCCCCGTCGCGCGCCGCGTGGCGCGGTAGAGGATGCCTCGCTACGGGCTTGCGCGGCGGCCTCGTCGGCATTCGCGGGCCGGCTGTCGTTCGTCACCGCTCCATCTGTGGCATGAGGGGACGCATCGCCCCCGTCGGCCCGGGCCGCATTGTCCACGGCGGCCTTGTCCGCGAGTTCCGCGCCCTCGGCAGCTGCTTCCGGCTGGGCGACAGCGCCATCGTGCGACTCCGAAGCAGTGCTCGCGGAGGCCACGCCGGTCTCTGTCGTAGAGGGCAAGCCCTCGTACTTCAGTTCGGCGCCACCCACCGGGCCCGAGTCGCCACCGTTGTCCGAGCGCTCTGCGCCAGAGTCCTGGAGCACCTCTGGGCTGGCTGCGCTGGCGGACGAGTCGCCACCCTCCGCCGCCGTGTCGCCGCGAGCGGCCGAAGGTGCCACGGAAGCAGGGCTTGCAATGTCGCCCCCTGCATCCAGTGCCGCGACCTCGGCGAGTTCCGCCTCGGTGGGCTCCATGGAGTCGGTCGGCTCATCGAAGCCAGCCAGCGCGTCATCGGAGAGCGTCAGCCCTCGGCCCGCGCGGCGCTTGGGCTTGAGGTTCAGCCCGGCGGCCTCATAGACGGTGGGGGCGGGCACGAGCGCGGCTTCGGCCAGCAGCCGCGCCTGTCGAAGGGACTGCTCGAGCTTCCGGCCGAGCGACACCAGTTCCTCACGAAGGAGGGTCTCCTGCTCCAGCGTCAGGGGCGACGGCTCATGGCTGGAGCGCCACGCGGTATGGGCGGTCAGCACCTGCTCCATGACGGGCCGCACGAGCGCGAAGTCATCCCGGGCGAAGATGCGCGTCACATAAGCGCTCTTCGTGCGTCGCTCATAGGACGTCGCGTACTCGAGGACGGCTTCGCGGGGGGCTCGCCGAAGTTGCGGGAACTTCAGGTGGGGGAAGAGGGCTTCGATGACGGGCGCGCGGCTGCTGGCGGTGAAGGTGATGCCGGCGTGCAGCTTCTCCAGCACGTCCACCCACAGGCCCTGCTGGTGGAACGCATACTCCTCGCGAGCCTCTTCCAGCTCGGGGAGGTCCTTCACGCGGTCGAGCACGCCCTCGGTGGGCGCGCGCGCGGTGCGCACCAGCTCCAGCGCGGTAGTCAGCCAGCCCTTTTCGGCGTCGAGGCCGGGCCTGCCGGTGAGCATTTCCCCCGCCGTGGCGAGGCGGGCCTCGAAGGCTTCGGCGAAGCGGATGAGCTCATACGATTCGAGCGTGGACGACATGCGGCGGCTCCTCGGAAGGGCGGCGGGAGATAGCACACCCGGCGCCGAGCACCGAGCGGACGGGCAGGGGACTCAGCGCCCGCCGAGCAGAATCTCCAGGGCCTGGGGATGCGAGAAGTCAGGAAAGGCGACCGTGGCCCCTGCGTCGAGGAGGGCCTGCACGGAGAAGGTCCCAGTCCCCACGCCGATGCACTCGGCGCCGACGCCCTGGGCCGCATGGACGTCCTTGGGCGTATCGCCGATGACGACGACCCGGCATTCCTCCACGGGGACGCCCAGCTTCGCGGCGCCGGCCTTGGCGCCGCAGCGAATCAGCTCGGTGCGGTCCTCGTTGTCGCAGCCGAAGCCGCCGAAGTCGAACTGGTCGTAGATGCTCACGCGCTCCAGCTTCACGCGGGCGCCCTCACGGACGTTGCCCGTGCCCAGTCCCACGGCGAACCCGGACCGCGACCGGGCCTCCTTCACGGCCTCGCGCATGCCCGGGAAGACGAGGTATCGCTGGTCATCCACCTTGTGGACCTCTTCGGCGAGGTGGGCGACGTAGGCGTCGATGACCGCGTCGATGGCCGCGGCCGAGTCCTCCACGCCGATGATGTGCATCGCCTTGCGGACGATGGCCCGGTCGGTCATGCCGGACATTGGGAACGAGTCGCACGCGTCCCGCCGCCCGTGCAGCTTCTCGAAAGCGGCTTCCATGGAGCGGCGCCCCGCGCCGCCAGTGGTGACCAGGGTTCCATCGATATCGAAGAGGAGGACGGTGGGACGCATGGCTCCCATCTAATGGAAGCCCCGGGCCGACGCGAGCCCGGAGTCAGGCGGGACCGTGTCCCCTCAGGGCTCAACGAGCGTGAGTCCCCGCTGGAGTGCCTCGCGGACGAGGGCGCGCTCTTCGATGGGGAGTCGGTCCTCCAGCGCCTGCCGGGCTTGCTGCCCGCCCAGGCGTCCGAGCGCCACGGCCACTGCTTCCCGGACCTGTGATTCCGGGTCCTGCAGCCGGGAGATGAGCGTGGGGATGGCGTCCAGCCCCAGGCACTGGCGCAGGGCGTCCGCCGCGCTCGCACGCACCACGGCCGGGGCCTTCGCGTCCTCGAGCACGTCGCGGATGGTCACTGCGCCGCCTGACGGATCCACCAGCGCCAGGGAGGACACGGCGAGCGTCCGCCGCGCGGTAGGGGTGCCCTTGTCCACGACGAGCGCCGACAGGACAGGCGCCGCTCCCGGTCCCAGGCGCTTCCATGCGTCATCTGACGGGGTGCCAGTCCGCGTCGTCGCATCGAGAAGTGCGACCACCTGGGCATGGACGTCGGCGCCAGGCGAAGGCGCGTTGGTGACGAGAGCAGGCTCCGAACTGGCGGAAGCACTCATACGGGCCAGCCCTCCGGATCCCGCGAGCAAGAGGCCTCCGAGCACCACGGGGCGCCAGGCGAGATGGCGGAGGGACCACGAGGAAACGGCGCCAGGACGTGGGGGGAGGGTGGTCGCCATGAGGGCTTCCCGGACAGAAGAGGGACGTTTCCAATTTATACGTCATTGGTGCCGCGACGGGATGCGAAGCCCGTTATGGTCGGCGCGTCATGGCCGGACGGGTTCTCTTCTTCCTTCAGCACGCCACGTACGAGCCGGCCTTCCAGGCCGCCACCATGGGAATCACCGCCGCTGCCATGGGCGACGAGGTGTACTTCGTCTTCGCCTTCGATGCGCTGCGCCAGCTCGTGGGGGGCACCTACGGCCAGCCGTCGAGCGCGCGCGAGCACGAGGAGTTCGCACGCGCGGAGTCACTCGGGGTGTTGGCTCCGCCGCACATGCTGGCGGAAGCGCGCACGCTGGGCGCCAGACTGATCGCCTGCGACACCACAGTCCGCATCTGCGGCTACGAACCGGAGGCGCTGGCGGGCACCCTGGATGAAGTGATGGGGATGGCCTCGATTTGGCGACTGACCGCCGGTGCAAGGGTGCTCACCCTGTAGTCGGTGGGCTTGGGCTCTACGTACGCCGCTCTTGGCCGCCCAGGTATCGCTCTGGCTGTAACGTCGCAGTGGCATCCAAACGACGAGGAATCAGTCGGCCGATGCTGTAGCGCCCGACGGGAATGACGCGATAACCTGTCGCCACGCCGTACCCCCTTTGGAGAACCCGGCCGCGCGGGAAGTCCCGTGTCCCCCAGTAGCAGAAGGAATTCATTGCCTATGCGCTCCAAGCTGCCCCTCCTGAGTGCACTCTCCGTCGGCGCCATCGTCCTGGCCTGTCAGACATACGACTTCGAGCCGGTGGAGCCGCTGGCCATCGCGCAGACGACGGTTGAGGAGGTCATCAACGCCCGTCAGAGCAAGCCCAACATCATGTTGTTGGTGGATACCTCTGCGTCGATGACGGACCCTGTGAACCCGTCCGATCCGGCGTGCCTCGTGGAGTATGAGGGCGACCAGGTCGTCTGTGGTCGCCTGGCACCGTGCAACGTCGACGTCTGCCCCACGCGCTGGACGGAACTGCAGGCGGCCGTTCCGCGGTTCCTCAGTGACAGTGGGAAGTACGTGCGCTTCGCACTGACGACCTATCCGGAGACGCGTGGAGGGACCACGGCGGTTGATTCGTGCCGGGAGTCAACCGCGAGCGCGCTGCTAAAGGGACTGCCGGACCAGGAGGATGATGACTCCCTTCTGGCCCATGCCAATGAGATCAACGACCTCCTTCAGGGCATTCCCAACGCTGGTGAGGGGAGGCCCTTGGGTGGAACGCCGACGAGCGGAAGTCTGAACTTCGTGGGAAGCTTGGCGGGGCTCCAAGATGCGGAACGGGAGAACTTCGTCATCCTGCTGACGGACGGCCTTCCGAACTGCAACGACGGCAATGTCGTCGACGGGTCCAATCCGGATCTCTGCAAGTGCACCATTGAGAACAACGGGTGCCAGACCGCGTATTTCCGCCGTGGGTGTCTGGACGCCGATGCGTCCGTTGCTGCGGTGCGCGCCCTGGCGGAAAAGCAGATCCGGACCATCGTGATCGGCTTTGGTGCGGAGACTGCGGTGGGGGATGGGCCGGCAGTGCTGGAAGCGATGGCGCGCGCGGGCGGCTTCAAACGTACGTGTAGCGCGGAACGCCCGTGCGGCGAGGGTGACACGTGCAACCCGACCACGGGGCTGTGCAACCGCTCCTTCTTCCAGGCCGGGAATCAGGCTGAACTTGCCAGCGCTCTGGAGGAGATCAGTCTGGCGGTGAAGATCCCGGAGCCCTGCCTGATTCGGCTGGATGGTCCCCAGCGCCCGACCGACCCCAAGCTGCTCGTGGTCTACGTGGAAGGCGAGCGGACTCCATCGAGCGACAGCACCTGGACGCTGAATGACGACGGTGTGCGCTTCACGGGACAGATCTGCGAGCGCATCCTGGCCTCCACCCCGGAGTCGCCCGTGAAGATTGAAGTGCGGGCCATCCGGCAGCGCTAGTCCAGCGGTTCGCGGGGCGGCTTTACCCGGCGAGGGGCGGGGATTATAGGTCCCTCTCTCCCCGGAACGGCCGCCCCGCTTATGAAAGCCACGATCCTCTCGCGCTCCGCTTCCATCCCGTCCACTCGGCGACTTGTCGAGGTGGCGCGCGCAAGAGGGCACCGGGTGCGGGTCCTCAACCCACTCCGCGTGCAGATGCACCTCGATGGGCGCAGCGCCACGCTCTACTACGGCCGCAAGAAGCTGGCGCCCACGGACGTCGTCCTCCCCCGCATCGCCCAGTCGATCAGCAACTATGGCCTGGCCGTGGTGAATCAGTTCGGCCTGGCGCGGGTCTCGCTCGTCAACCACGCGCAGGCCATCGCGCAGTCGCGCAACAAGATGCGCTCGCTGCAACTGCTCTCGGCGCACGGTATCGACATTCCGTCGACGGTAATGGCGCGCGACGCGGCTCACCTCAAGGAGATGGTGGGCTTGCTGGGC
Source organism: Myxococcus sp. AB036A (assembly GCF_006547355.1). Taxonomy (NCBI): domain Bacteria; kingdom Pseudomonadati; phylum Myxococcota; class Myxococcia; order Myxococcales; family Myxococcaceae; genus Myxococcus; species Myxococcus sp. AB036A. Next base: position 67,008 of record NZ_VHLC01000043.1, read on the forward strand.
GGCGTGCCCGTCCTCGTCAAACTGCTGCAGGGGCAGGAGAAGCACGGCGTCATGGTGTGCGAGAGCCTCCAGTCGCTGGAGGCCGCGCTCGAGGCCGTCCTGGGGCTGGGGCACAATCTCGTGATGCAGGAGTACGTGAAGAGCACGGGCATCGACGTCCGTGTGCTCGTCGTGGGGGGGCACGCAGTGGCCGCGGTTCGTCGCCGCCCGCGCCCGGGGCGCCTGGCGCACACCCTCATCAAGGGGGCCCGGCTGGAGGCGCACGAGCTGTCACCCGCCCAGCGAGCCACCGCGGAGAAGGCCACCCGGCTCATCGGGCTCGAAGTGGCGGCGGTGGATCTGCTCGACGTGCAGGGCCAACCCAAGGTCTTCGAGGTGAACAGTTCCCCCGCGCTTCCTGAAATGGAGGCGGTGACGGGCGTGGACCTGGCCTCGCTCATCATCATCCGCGCAGAAGCGCTCGTGGCGGGGGAGCCGCCCGTGTCCATGCCGGACCTGTCGCCTCCGTCGGCCCTGCCCGCGTCATCTGAGCCTGCCCAGCTCCCCGTGGACCGGAAGGGCACGGGACGCCGCGCTCGGACCGGCGAAGGCGGCGCGTGAAGAGAAAGACGGCCCCCGCTGTCTCAAGCGTGATACGCACCCATCGTTTCCAGGAGACGCCCATGCTTCGTCGCCAACGCCTTTCCTCCCTCGCCGCACTGCTGGCGGCAGTCACCTGCTCCGCGCCCGTACTGGCCGCGGATGTGGATCCGGCCTCGCTGTATGAGGTCTCCACCGAGGGGACCTCGACCCAGGTCAAGGCGGGAGAGAAGGGGACCTTCGTCCTCGCCATCAAGACGAAGGCGGGTGCCCATGTCTCCGACGAGGCGCCGTTGAAGCTTGAGGTGAAGGGGAGCCAGTTGACTCCGGCCAAGGAGAAGCTGGCCCTGGCGGACTCCGTGGCGAAGAAGGCCGAGGGGCAAGCCTTCGCGGACCCTCGCTTCGAGGTCCCCTTCACGACGGCCGCCGCGGGCAAGGGCTCCGTGGACGCGAAGCTCGTCTTCTTCATCTGCACGGAGAAGATCTGCGCACGTCAGCAGAAGACCTTCTCCCTTCCCGTCGAGGTCCTCTGAGTGTCCATGCGTGAGCGTTCTTCCAAGGGCGGCCGCGGTGAGCGCGGGAGCGAAGAATCCCCCCAGCGCGCCAGCCGGAGCGAGCGCGGAGGCGGCGAAGCCTCCCGTTTCGTCTACGGGGTGAATCCCGTCCTGGCGGCCCTTCGGGCTCGGCCGGACGAGGTGGAGCGCTTGTTCCTGGTGGAGGGGCAGCTCGGCGCCCGAGCGGCGGGAGAGCTGCTCAGCCGGGCTCGCGAGTTCGGCATTCGCGTGGAGAAGGTGACGCGCGAGCGCCTGGGCACCCTGGCGGAGGGCGGCGTTCACCAGGGCGTGGTGGTCGAGCTGCGCGGCTTCAAGTACGCGGAGCTGGAGGACCTCCTGGAGGCCGCGAAGGCACTGGGACAGCCTCCCCTGGTGGTCGTGCTGGACGGAATCCAGGACCCGCACAACCTGGGAGCCATCATCCGCTCCGCGGATGCGCTGGGGGCCCACGGCGTGGTGATTGCCAAGGACCGGGCGGTGCAGGTGACGGGCACCGTGGCCAAGGCGTCCGCCGGGGCCGTGGAGCACAGCCGCATCGCGCGGGTGGTGAACATCTCCCGGGCCCTGGAGGAACTGAAGGAAGCCGGCCTGTGGGTCGCCGCGGCGGACGTGGACGCCAAGGAGCCCATGTGGAGCGCCCGGCTGGATGGGCCGTTGGCGCTCGTCGTGGGGGCGGAGGGGGCAGGCGTCCGGGACGGGGTGCTCAAGCACTGCGACTTCCGCCTCCGGATTCCGATGGCGGGTCAGATCGGTTCATTGAATGCATCCGTTTCGGCCGGCATTCTGCTATACGAGGTCGCCCGCCAGCGGGGCACCGTCTCCGGCCGGTAGCTGAAGTTTGGGATCAATCTCCTTGACTTGGGCGAACGGGAATTCTAGAAGGGCGCCCCTCTCAGGGCGGTGACGGGTGGTTGACGGAGTCGCTGGGGCGGGGTAGGGCGGCAGTCGCAGTACCGGATGAGTGCCGGTGTAGCTCAGCTGGTAGAGCAACTGATTTGTAATCAGTAGGTCGCGGGTTCAAATCCCGCCGCCGGCCAGGTTGGACGGGGCCGCGGATGAGGGCCCGGGATGTGGTAGGACAAGTGAATATCTGGAGGGATACCCAAGCGGCCAAAGGGAGCAGACTGTAAATCTGCCGGCTCTACGCCTTCGATGGTTCGAATCCATCTCCCTCCACTCGGCAATTGCGGGAATAGCTCAGTTGGTAGAGCGTCAGCCTTCCAAGCTGAATGTCGTGGGTTCGAATCCCATTTCCCGCTCCAAATGTTGTAGTCACAGCATCGCCAAGCCCTGATAGCTCAGTTGGCAGAGCGCATCCTTGGTAAGGATGAGGTCACCAGTTCAATCCTGGTTCAGGGCTCCATTTATTTTTGAGGAGTGTCATGGCCAAGGAGAAGTTCGAGCGTAACAAGCCCCACGTGAACATCGGCACGATCGGACACGTGGACCACGGCAAGACGTCGCTGACGGCCGCCATCACCAAGGTGCTGGCGAAGACGGGCGGCGCCACGTTCCTGGCGT